>NZ_JAFCUI010000006.1:0-194469 GCF_049896445.1 Acinetobacter sp. TWP2-2-3 | reverse complement strand
GCTTTTGCAATCCCGAAACTTGGCGCACGTTTATTGGTTCCGTCAAAGCGTGCAGTGACCAGATCAGACAGTGCAGCCACTTCGGACACCAGTTCCTGGATTTTGGCTGATTTGTCAGAACTATCCAGAGTGGCGACCAGTTCAATTGGGCCTTCCAGGCGTTCTAATAGGGTTTTAAGTTGAGCTGAAGTATTTCGGTCTAACATTGCTAACGTCTCCAAAGGAGTAAATGTTTATTTGATAACAGGATATTAAATGAATTGAATAAATAGTTAAAACAGTTTGTTTTTATTTTATTGATCGGATTTACAGATTTGTTGAAAAATTCATTATTAATTTCAAAGTTCTATATGGGGTCGAAAGATTAATCTTCAAGTAGTTTAGAGCAAGAATAAGGATTTTCAGCTAAGATTAAAACAAGATATTTGAGAATTGAATGATGGAATTACAACGCGGTATTTATCAACATTATAAGGGACAGCTTTATCAGGTGTTTCATGTCGCCACGCACAGTGAAACTGAAGAAAAGCTAGTGGTTTATCAATGTCTTTATGGGGATTATTCAATTTGGGTACGTCCTTTAACGATGTTCACTGAGACCATTACTACCCACGATGATCGTGAAGTAGAACGCTTTAAATTGATTCAGGCACTTTAAGCCAAACAGACTCAGGGAAGAGTGATGCAAAATTCAGATAAATTTGAAAGATTCATGCAAGAATTATATGAAAAATTTCATAGGCATGACCTTAAACAGGCAGATCGCCTGCACCGATATCGCAATATAGAGCCAGAATCAGGCCGATTTTTATCTATGCTGATTCGTGCGCAACAATCCAAAAATATTCTGGAAATTGGCACCTCTACCGGTTATTCCACTTTATGGCTGGCAGAAGCGGCTCGGCAGACTCAAGCCATGATTACAACTCTTGAAGTTGATGCAGAACGGGTTGCTCAGGCAAAGCAATATGCGACAGAAATAGATCTTGCAGATTTAATCAATTTTAAAGTAATTGATGCTCAGGTTTATCTGGAGGCAGAAAAGGAAATATTTGATTTTATCCTGTTAGATGCTGAACGAGATGCTTATGTCAGTTACTGGCCACATTTGAGTCGATTACTTAAAGCAAAGGGCGGGTTACTAGTAGTTGATAATGTCATTTCACATGCAGCAGAAGTCGAAGAGTTTATTGCCTTAATTCAGCAAGACCCACGTTTTATCATGAGTATTGTACCCATAGGCGCAGGTTTGCTGATGGTGGGATTGCGTTAATTTGATTGGCTCTAATCCATGCAAATTTTATTAAAATGTAAATTATATTCGAGATACTTTTCCACGAATGCGGCTTTGTCTTGGCGTCTTAGTAAGTTGTCATAAATAAATTCAGGTACGGGATGATACAGCTCGGTATGACCATTACTGTATACAATTTTCAGGTGGCGGCTTGAGGGATTGTATTTCCAAGAAATCACGGTAAGCAGTTTTTGCATATGCGTTCCTCCACTGAATATTTCTTATCTTATCATTTGAACTTATGCCATATGGCTCTGCAGATGTATAGCTCAATTGTAAGAATGGGTAAGGATTATGGGAAAGTGAAGCAAAAGATATGCCTGAATTTTTATATGATGGATCAAGAAAAAAATAGGACTATAATATTTTAAGTTCTAATAAAATAATTTTAAAAAATAAAATCCAGTATTGTGCTGACATAAAAGTTCAAACTATAAAAAACCACGCTAAAAAGCGTGGTTTTTTGAATCAGTTCAATCTAATTAAAATTAGATTTTACCAACTAAGTCGATAGAAGGAGCAAGAGTTGCATCGCCTTCTTTCCATTTAGCTGGGCAAACTTCGCCTGGGTGAGCATGTACATACTGAGCTGCTTTAACTTTACGAAGAAGTTCTTGAGCATCACGGCCGATACCACCAGCGTTGATTTCAACGATTTGGATTTTACCTTCTGGATCGATCACGAAAGTACCACGATCAGCAAGGCCGTCAGCTTCGATTAATACGTCAAAGTTTTTAGCAAGAGTCCAGTTTGCATCGCCAACCATTACATACTGGATTTTTTTGATTTCTTCTGAAGAATCGTGCCAAGCTTTATGAGTGAAATGCGTGTCAGTAGAAACTGAGTAGATTTCAACGCCTAGTTTTTGGAATTCAGCGTAGTTGTCAGCAAGGTCACCAAGTTCAGTCGGGCAAACGAAAGTGAAGTCAGCTGGGTAGAAGAATACAACAGACCATTTGCCTTTCAGGTCAGCTTCAGTAACTTCAATGAATTTGCCGTTTTGGAATGCAGTTGCTTTAAATGGTTTAACTTCAGTATTAATTAAGCTCATCATTGTCTCCATGATTGAGGTAGTCTTTGATTTTGAATAAGAGTATCGAAATTTTGGTTGATGCTAAAATGGTATTTTTACATTACAAACATCGGAAAAACCGAATTAAGTAAAAACGCGCCACTTCGGCAAAATCGCTTTGTTCATTGAGCAGCATCAAGATGATGGCCTGATGACAAAATTATCTCTTTTTCCTCGTGCTAGCAAACATGATGTTGAAACCAAAAAATTCAAGGGTGAATCAGGAAAAAAGCATGTTTTCCGCAAAATAATTTAAATATCAATTTCAAAATTAAACTGATGATTAAATCTACTCAGGAAAATTCAAGCGTGTCATATAGATATTTTGATAGGTTTATGGCGCTGAATTGAGGGAAATCAGGCAGCCAAAGCCAATTTGTCCGGCACTTAACAGAACTACGACTATCTGAAATCTAATGAACCAAGTAAAATAAACCTTTCCTGTTTTTTGATGTGGGTGTTTTCTCTGTGCAGAGTCATTTAAATGTAGATCAATGGATAATGGCGCGTGACCGTCACCGTTTAAATCGACTGAAAAAGGGGAAAGACGCAGATGCCAAGCAGTATCAGGAATTATTTGAAAAATCCAATCTGAAAGTACGGCAACGGCTTGAACGTCTTCCGAACATCAAGCTGAATCAGGATCTACCGGTTACTCAGTACACTGATAAGCTGATTGCCGCGATTCAAAAGCATCAGGTGATTATTGTGGCTGGCGAAACCGGTTCTGGTAAAACCACCCAGTTACCGCAAATTGCTATGCTGGCTGGATGTGGCCTGACCGGAATGATCGGACATACCCAGCCGCGTCGACTGGCAGCCCGCAGCGTATCACAGCGTATTGCCGAAGAAGTTGGCGAAAAACTCGGTGAATCAATTTCCTTTAAAGTACGTTTTACGGAACAGGGTTCACAAGACTCAATTGTGCGTTTGATGACAGACGGTATTTTACTGGCCGAACTGACGCATGACCGATACCTGACCAAATATGACACGATTATTATTGATGAAGCGCATGAACGTTCGCTGAATATCGACTTCATTATGGGTTATCTGAAGCAGCTATTGCCACGTCGTCCCGATCTGAAAGTCATCATTACTTCAGCAACCCTGGATGTAAACCGTTTTAGCAGTTACTTTAATGGTGCACCAATTTTTGAAGTGGAAGGCCGCAGCTTCCCGGTAGAGCTGCGTTATCGCCCGATCTCGGAAATGAGCATTGGCGGTAGTGATGATGATGAGTTTGATGATTTTGAAGAAAACCTGCCTCGCGCTGTGGTCAAAGCAGTCGAAGAATGCTTTCAGGATGCACAGGAAAAAGGTCATCCCGAACATGCCGATATCCTGATTTTTGCCAGTACCGAGCAGGAAATTCGCGAGTTACAGGAAACCCTGATCAAACATGGGCCACGCCATACGGAAGTATTAACTTTATATGCGCGTCTGGCGCTGGCCGAACAGCAGAAAATCTTTAATCCTTCTGGTGGCGGGCGACGCATTATTATTGCCACCAACGTAGCAGAAACAGCTTTAACCGTTCCGAATATCCGGTATGTGATTGATAGCGGTTTTGCCCGTATTTCGCGTTATAACTATCGTTCACGGGTGCAACGTCTACCAATTGAAGCCGTTTCTCAGGCAGCCGCGAACCAGCGTAAAGGTCGTTGTGGTCGTATTGCGCCGGGTGTCTGTATACGTCTGTATTCTGAGGAAGACTTCCTGAGCCGTCCTGAGTTTACCGAACCAGAAATAAAGCGAACCAACCTGGCATCTGTAATTTTGCAGATGCAAAGTCTGAGCTTGGGTTCACTCGAAGATTTTGATTTCATCGAACCACCAGATCATCGTTTGGTCAATGATGGCCGCAAGCTCCTCATTGAACTGGGGGCAATGGCTGAGAAAAATTCTCCTAAAACTGAAGATGATCAAGCAAATCCCTCTCTTGCGTCGCATAACGCCTCACCCTTTGAGAAAGGGAGACTTCAAAGCAGTGGCTTAACCAAGATCGGTCAGCAAATGGCGAAAATGCCGATCGATCCACGTCTGGCCCGCATGATTCTTGGTGGTGCACATTTTGGCGTGCTGAATGAAGTGCTGGTGATTGTGGCCGCACTTGCAGTTCAGGACCCGCGTGAACGCCCTGCGGACAAGCAGATGCAGGCGGATCAGAAACATGCACTATTCCGTGAAGCCGATTCTGATTTCCTGTTCTATATCAAGCTTTGGGAAACGCTACACAATAATCGCGAAAGCATGAGTGAAAATAAGCGCCGTACTTTTGCGCGTAATCACTTCCTGAGCTGGCTGCGTTTACGTGAATGGAAGAAAACTCATGAGCAGCTGGTGGATTTGGCTAAGGGTTTAAAACTGTCATTTAATGAAAATAAAGCCAGTTATGAGAATCTGCACCGTGCCTTGTTGACCGGTCTCTTATCATTTATCGCCAACAAGACCGATGAGCGTAATGTTTTTATGGCGGTGCGTCAGCAAAAAGCACGGATTTTCCCAGCTTCTACCTTGCACAAGACCAATACGCCGTGGGTGATGGCCTTTGAAATGGTCGAGACTTCCCAGGTGTATTTGCGTACCCTAGCCAAGATTGAGCCGGAATGGATTCTGCTGGCCGCGCGTGACTTGCTCAAGCATCATTATTTTGAACCGCACTGGTCGAAAAAAGCCGGTGTGGTGAATGCCTATGATCAGATTTCATTATTTGGTCTGATTATTGAGCCGAAACGCCCAATCAATTATGAAAAAGTAGATCAGGCGGCCGCACATGAAATTTTCTTGCGGGATGCTTTAACCACTGGGCATTTAGGCATTACTCCACCATTTTTAAAGCATAACTTGCTTAAACTGGAAGAAGTCGAGCGAGTAGAAGACAAATTACGCCGTCGTGATCTGGTGGTTGATGAAGAAACCATTTACCAGTTCTATGCCTCGAAAGTGCCGCCTGAAGTGGCCAGCCGTCGTACTTTTGAAGACTGGCGTGCCACGGTTGAGCCTCAGAATCCGCGTTATTTATTTGTCGATGATGATGCGCTATGGCTGAATGACCGGCCGACGACACAACAATTTCCGGACTATTTGCACAATGGTAGCCTGCGTCTGGCTGCAACCTATCGTTTTGACCCGAGTCATGATGAAGATGGCGCGACAGTTAAAATTCCCCTGCAAGCCTTGGCCCAGGTCGATGAAGGTATCTGGTCATGGGGGATTCCGGGTTGGCGTCTGGATCTGATTGAAGCATTGCTAAAAGCTTTGCCGAAGGATAAGCGCCGTAATCTGGTGCCGATTCCGGATACTGCACAAAAACTCATGGCAAAAGTAGATGCGCAGGATTTACAGAAACATATTTTTAGTTTCTTGGCATTCCAGCTGCGAGGCGAACAAATCACGGAGAAAGATTTCAGCTTTGACCGGGTAGACCAATATCTGTTGCCTTTTATTAAAGTGACTGATGAAAAAGGTCGTGTCATTGAGCAGGGGCGTGATCTTGCCGAGCTGAAAGCGCGCTGTCGGACTGAAACGCATAGTCCGGTCAAACAGCTTAAAGGTGAATTTAAAACCTTCCCGGAAAGCTTTGTATTTGAAGCCTCACAAAAAGTCACCGGTGTCGTGGTCAAGCAGTACCAGGCGCTGGTTCCGACTAAAGCTTTTTCTGCCCTGGAGCAGAAAGATGAATCGGGTGTGGTGATTCAGACTTTTAATGATCAGGCTGAAGCGATCAAAAAACATCGTGAAGGAGTGATCCGACTGGTGCATATGCAACTCGGAGACTTGACCCGCCAGTTGAAAAAACAGATTTCCAAACCTCTGGCGCTGGCTTATTCACCACTCGGTGATAAGGCACAACTGGAACAAATGTTAGTTTATGCCACACTGCACATGTCTATTAATGAATTACCTGTCAATGCGCAAGAGTTCCAAAAACTGGTTGAAGATGTAAAAAAATCTTTCTTGACTTATGGCCAAGTTGCCCTGAAAGAGATCACGGATATTTATATCCAGTGGCAGGAAATCCGGCGGAAATTATTGGTTTTAGATCATTCTGTGTTTGAAAAAAATATCAATGATATTGAAGATCAACTTGATTTAATGAGCCTTTCTGACTTTGTGTATCGTAAACCTTCCGATGTATGGATCGAATTTCCACGTTATTTGAAAGCCTTGATCTTGCGTTTGGAGCGCTTGCCCAATAATCTACAAAGGGACAATTCCGCCATTGACCAAATTGATCAATGGATGGAAAAATTATTCAAGTTTAAAGATGACCCTCGCCTGAAAGAATTGTATTTCATGGTCGAGGAGTTAAGAATCTCATTGTTTTCACAACCGATGAAAACAAAAGCACCTGTGTCTCCAACTCGCTTGCAAAAAGTATGGGATCGTCTTGGAATCAGTTAAGATATAGGTAATTCAGATAAGGAATTTTACATGGGCATCCGCATTACGGGTACTGGCTTATTCCATCCGGAACATGTCATCACCAATGAAGAATTAGTTGAAAGTTTAAATGCTTATGTGGAACTGTTTAATCACGAAAATGCTGACAAAATCGCTGCAGGCGAAGTTGAAGCGCGTCGTGGTTCTAGCGCAGACTTTATTGAAAAAGCATCTGGCGTACAACGCCGCTATGTCGTAGAAAAATCAGGTATTCTTGATCCAAAACGCTTACGTCCTAATTTACGTGAACGTGCAGATGATGAAATTTCACTGCAAGCAGAATGGGGCGTAATCGCAGCCAAACAGGCGATGGAAAATGCCGGTGTGACTGCCGAAGACATTGATATCGTGATCTTGTCATGCTCGAATTTGCAACGTGCTTATCCTGCCGTAGCGATCGAGATTCAAACCGCTCTAGGTATCAAAGGCTATGCCTATGACATGAACGTGGCGTGTTCTGCAGCAACATTTGGTCTGAAACAGGCTTATGATGCGATCAAAGCAGGCGCGCGCCGTGTGTTATTGGTGAATGTGGAAATTACCTCTGCACATACCGATTTCCGTTCACGTGACTGTCACTTTATTTTTGGTGATGTGGCAACCGCTTCAATTATTGAAAATACCGACAGCAAAACCGGTTTTGAAATTCTGGATTCTGAGTTGTTTACCCAGTTCTCGAATAACATCCGCAATAACTTTGGTTTCTTGAATACTTCTGAAAATGCTGACATTGACGACAAACGTTTCCGTCAGGATGGTCGTAAGGTATTTAAAGAAGTCTGTCCACTGGTTGCGAAAATGATTACTGCGCAACTGGAAAAGAATCAGATTGAGCCGACAGGTGTTAAACGCTTCTGGTTACACCAGGCCAATGCCAGCATGAATGAACTGATCCTGAAACTGGTGGTTGGTAAAGAAAATGCCAAACCTGGTCTGGTACCGATCATTCTGAACGAGTTTGCCAACACGTCTTCTGCCGGGGTGATCATTGCCTTGCATCGTACTGCACATGAAGTTGAAGATGGTGAATATGGCGTGTTGTGTTCATTTGGTGCGGGTTATTCAGTAGGTTCGATTCTGGTCCAAAAACGCGTGGCATAATCCGGAGTAGATAGGGAGCAGACAGCTTGCAGGTCAAACATGATGGGCAATGGATTAGACGCTTAAGTGCCTTATCCAAATTATATTTTACCCCTACCTTTTTAGGGGCTGAATATATTGATGCCAGTCGGCCTGCAATGTATGTCGGTAATCATTCCATGTACGGCATCTTTGATTCGCCGATGCTGATTGATTACCTCTATAACGAACATAAGGTGGCTGTGGTCAGCATTGCGGATCATAGCCATTTTTATGTGCCCTTATGGCGTGAAGCCGTGAAGAAGTTTGGGGCAGTCGATGGTATCCAGCATTATGTACGTGCTGTGATGCAGCAGGGTTATTCTATTCTGGTCTTTCCGGGAGGTGGACGCGAAGTACTTAAACGTCAGGGTGAACAGTATCAACTGATCTGGAAACAACGCTACGGGTTTTTAAAGCTGGCTCAGGAATTTAACTATGATATTGTCCCTTTTGCCGCGCTCGGTGGGGATGAAGTCTACGAGATTGGCTTTGATGCCAATAAGATCATCCAGCATAAATGTTTTCAAAAACTCCTCAAAGTACCGCAACTCAATAAATTATTACGTCAGGGCGATGTGATTCCATCTTTGCCTAAACGATTATTCCCAAAACGCCTGCCATTTTATTTTCAGTTTATGCCGCGACAATCGATTGCTCAGGTTCAGACTCAGGAAGAGCTGATTGCATTTCGACACAGCTTGCAGCAACATATTTATACCGGCTTGGCCGAGCTTAAGGCGCTACGTCAGCAAGACTAAAAAAGAAAAATTCTTCCTGTAAAATCTAGGCTATGATCTATTGAAATGTTCTATTTTTAGCAATGAGGATGCATGGACGGTTTTATAGTGCAAGTGATGCCATAATGTATTTTTAAGTGTTCACTGATTGGCGATCAAGGACTCAGCATGATCCAATATAAAAATAAGATGATTCTAAGATGACCGAGGTGTACGTATGGAACAGGAAAGCTTGGTAGCATCTTTAAGGTTATTGGCACAACAATGTTTACGGATTTCTCCAGAGCTGAACCAGCTTTATCTTGATCAGATGGCAATAATTGGTCATCTGAATGCACAAAATTTAATAAAAATTCAGCAGGATCAGTGCCGGATTGAATTGCTGGATGGTCTGTTTTATATCCAGTTTCATACTCCCTATGCACTAGACTCTGGAGCTGCACCTGCTTTGGTTGACAGTCATTTTTATTTTCAGCAATGTAAGGCAGAAGCCCTGGAGGAATTCTTTTTACAGGATATCTATTTCCTGACTGGCGATTTAAAACCACAGCATTCGCTGTATTTACGCGACAAAGCCAAACAGTTACGTCAGCTTATCCTGGCCCAGGTTTATGCGTGGGTTAATGGCCTGGAACGGGTGTCCGAATTTTTGCAGCAAATGTCGATTGTTCAAGCTGAGATTATCGACCAGCAGCTGATCAAGGCCGGGTTGTATACAGCACCTGTCATGCAAAACTTTATTCAGGATGAACAAGAGATTCCACAGCAGATTCTTGAAAGCTTGCAACAGGCTTTTTCTTTGGAGTGTCTACAGCAGGATGAATTCCTGTCGATCCAGTCATTGATAGACAGTCTGGATGAGTTCTGTTTTAGCGCCGCACAGTTTTTGCCTCCGGCACTGTTCCGGATTATGTCGCTGTCTTTTGAAGAGCGCTTTAATCTGCATGAATTGAATGATCATACTGATGATATCTGTTTGCTATATCGGCATGCTGAGGAGCAAAGTAATTTGCTCGGTTTTGTCCGATTGATGAACCGGGACGTGTGGCATCGGGATGATTTATTATCCAAACGGAATTTCCTGGAAAATCATCCGTATTTATGGCAGAAAAAAGTAGCCCGATTGCCACTATTTGATTGTCATCGTGCCGTGAACTGGATCTTTAAGCAACCGGCCGAGGTACTGGACTGGATTAGTAATAATATCCAGCATAGCAGTGTGCGGGTCGCAGTAACGGCCTTAAGTTTTATAGACAGCCATCATATACATCCACAGATTATTCTGGCGACTTTACAATATTTTCAATATGTCTCGGCGCGATTGTTTATTCATAGCATGCATGAATATGCCATCCAGCATGACTGGTTTCAGCATCAGTATAATCAGGCGGTGGTATTAAAAGGCACACGCCAATCGATTGAGGATCAGCGGATTGCGATTAGCCCTTCAATCCTGTATCTGGACGAATGGATGGAGCTGCTGCGCAATGTGGTTAAAATGGATGATCAGCTGACTAAAAAGGTTTATCTGAACTTGAGCCGGGTGATGCAGGCGTATATGCAGCATTTATATAAAATTACGGCGCATTTACCCGATGAGGTTCTGGTGTATATTCAGCCTCAAAGCCAGCAGAATCGTGATTTCTATAATGTTCTGCACCGCTATCGCATTCCTTTTACTGAGTTCAGGCAGCTGTTTTATTTGCAAAGCGGGCATGTACGTGAGTCGCTATTTGACAGTTATGTGCGTGACTATCTGGTAGAGTATTTTTCCAGCCATACAGAAATACCGAAAAATCTGAGCTGGACCAGTTTGTTTAATCAGGCGGTCGTCTGGCATGATCAGGTTCAAAAGCAGGAAATGATCGCCAAGCTGAAAAAACAGTTCGCACTGGTGAACTGGACACCAATCACTCAGGTTTCATTTTTACTGTATTTTAACTGGCGTTTTGAAGAGCTTAAAACTTTGGATCGGATTTTAGAGGAATCTAAAATTTTCAGGAACTGTCTGGCGGCAAGCTATGCTCAGCAAATTGTGGAAGGGCAGTATGTGGCCTTTCGTATGTCTCATCCTGCCGTACGTTTACCTTTGATCTTGGGATGTCAATTGGTGAATGGACAGGTGATTTTTGATCAGCTGGAATATCCGAATAACCAGAAAGCAGAAGCTGAATACAGTAATATCGCCATGCATTTTATTAACTGGCTCAACTTGCAGGCCTGACAGTTCAATACAGCTTGTTTTCCTCCATGACGCTTAACTTTTCCGCTAAAAATCGTTAGGCTATAGCCGTTCTTTTACGGTATTGCTCTTATGAAACAGGAAACTGCCCTTAAGTTACTCAAAGCAGGAGAAAATGTCTTTTTAACCGGTTCTGCCGGTGCAGGAAAAACCTATACGCTGAATCAATATATTAATTATTTAAAGGCACGTAAGGTCGCCGTCGCGATTACCGCATCGACCGGTATTGCAGCCACACACATGAATGGTATGACTATTCATACCTGGGCAGGCATTGGCATTAAAGACTTTTTGTCTGAAGAAGACTTAAAGCGGATGAAAGAGCGCAAATACTTAAAAGAACATCTGGAAAATGCGCAAGTCCTGATTATTGACGAAATTTCAATGCTGCATGCCAAGCAGCTGAATCTGGTCAATCAGGTATTGAAATATTTCAAGGAAAGTGATGAAGCTTTCGGTGGTATTCAGGTGATTGTAGCAGGGGACTTTTTCCAGTTACCGCCAGTCGGTAAAAATGATGAGCGCAACCGCGACAAATTCTGCTTTATGTCGGATGCCTGGGTCGAAGCCAAGTTTCGCGTTTGCTACCTAACTGAGCAGCATCGTCAGGGCAATGATTATTTGAATGACATTCTGAATGCGATCCGTGCGCAGGCGATTAGCCATGAACACCGCACTGCTTTACAGGCCACGCGACATCAAGAAATCGGCGATACCTATACGCGCCTGTATACGCATAATATGGATGTGGACAGTATTAACTTTAAACATCTGAATGAAATTGACAATGATCCACGCCAGTTTGATGCGCAGTGCGATGGCAATGAAAAGCTGATCGAGACTTTAAAATCGTCAGTGCGAGCGCCTGAAGCCTTAACCCTGAAAAAACATGCCAAAGTCATGTTTGTGAAAAACAACTTTGATATGGGTTATATCAACGGCAGTTTGGGCGAAGTGATCAGTTTTGAAGAAGATGATGAATATGGTGTGCTGCCTAAAGTCAAACTGACCGATGGCACTACATTGGTGGTTGAGCCTGAAACCTGGTCGGTAGACAATGAGGCCGGTAAAACCATTGCCAGTTTCCAGCAGATTCCATTGCGTCTGGCCTGGGCGATTACCATTCATAAATCACAAGGCATGACCCTGGAAGCTGCCGAGATTGACCTGAGCCATACTTTTGAAAAAGGACAGGGCTATGTCGCGTTGTCCCGTTTGAAAAGCTTAAATGGCCTACGATTAAAAGGTTTTAATGAGCAGGCTTTGGAACTCGATAGTCTGGCAATTAAAGCCGATCGCCGTTTTCAAGAACTTTCTGATGAAGCCGAAGCGAATTTTGAAAATGTCGATTTGACGGCACAGCATAAGGCCTTTATCCGACATTGTGGCGGGACTTTGAATGAAGTTGAAATCCAGCGCAATGAGAAGAAAATTTCCAAGAATGGGGGTAAGCAAAGCTATGCCGCTGCAACGCTAGACGAAACGCGTGAACTGTTTGAAGAAGGTTATGAAATTGCCGATATCGCGACTGAACGTGGTTTGACCCCGGCAACCATCATCAATCATTTGGGGCGTTTGCATAAAGAGCAGGGGCTGGATATCTCGCTGGCACATCCGGGTGAGGAAGTGGTGGAGCAGGTTCGCAAGATTTATAAACGCCTGACCAAGCGTCAAAATTCGGAGCATTTTAATGATGACGGTTCTATTAAGTTGCGTCCGATTGTGGAATTGACCACGCCTAAAATGGCTTATGACCAAGTGCGTCTGGCACTACTATTTGTAGAATAATCATTAAAAGTGATGTTTAAGAGTTCTTAAGATGCACAGTTTATTCGTATACGGCACGCTTCGTCCGCAGCAACCCAATGCTCCTGTCATGGAGCGGATTGGGGGGAGCTGGAAAGCCGGTTATATTCGTGGGTATTTGCAGCAGCGTGGTTGGGGTGCTGAGCTGGGTAGCCCGGGTATTCAGCTCAGTGATTCGGGAGAGATTGTTCCGGGTTATGTATTCATATCCGAGAATCTTCCCCAATATTGGGATGAGCTGGATGCATTTGAAGGCGATGAATATCAACGTATCCCGGTTAAAGTATATTTGGAAAATGGTCAGACGATAGAAAGTTTGGTCTATGCTTTGAAAGATTAGACTGGGGTGTGTCATTTATTGAATTTCAAATTTTTATCAGGTCAGAGCTTCAAAGATCATAACTTTCCTTTGACTTGGTTTCAAAAGATTGAATTAATAAAGTATTCCGTTGATCTGATAGTATCTTCTGAGCAAGCCTGAAGCATTGCTTTAGAGCTTAGCGCAAGATAATCAACGGGTGGTCTGCATATTTCCGGTCATGTGATGTATTTTTGAGAAATTATTGCATACTGGGAATACGCGCTGATGATTTGTACATTTATTGTGTACTAATCAATAACGATAAAATCCCAGCCGCAATTAAAGGACCGACTGGAACACCGCGTAATACTGCTACACCAGCCACTGTGCCTAATAACAGTCCGGCTACCACATCTGGCTGATTCGACATCAGCTTCACTCCACGTCCTCCCAGCCACGCAACAAAGACCCCAATGGCGATTGCCAGTAAAGACTTCCAGCTCAGGAAAGATTTGAGAATACTTTCTCCTGAAATTTTGCCACTGGCAATCGGTGTCAGAACACCAATGGTCAGAATAATAATGCCGATATTTAAACCGTGCGCCTGCACATAAGGCAATAAACTGCTGAGAGGCGTGATTTTTAAAACAATTAACACCGCTGCAGCAATGGTGACGGCACTATTGTGACTGAAAATACCGCAAGCCAGTAAAACCAAAAGAACAATCAGATTCAAATCAAGTTGCGACATAAGGGGGAGAGATAGAGTGAAAAATAAAGCTATTGTAGAGCTTTTCAACGCATGATACCTAGAAAACAGCGGAAGAAACCAAATTCATGACTGTTTCAGGATAGAATGCACAGGTCTTCACTCGATACAGGTATAAACAGATGCTATTGGAAAAAATGTTGCAGTCACAAGGTTTCGGCTCCCGCAAGCATTGTCAGCAACTGATTAAAAATGGTGCTGTTTCAATTCAAGATGAAGTGATTGATAATCCCAAACATAAACTGGATTTAAATAACTTAAATTTCGAAGTATATGGGAAAAGTCATACCTATCGGGAAAAAGTCTATATCGCATTAAATAAGCCACAAGGCTACGAGTGTTCGCATCAGGCGACGCATCATTTTAGTGTGTTTGACCTGTTTGATGACATTCTGCTAAATCGGGGGATTCAGTGTGTAGGCCGTCTGGATCAAGATACCACTGGACTGTTATTGCTGACCGATGATGGACAGTTTCTGCAAGCGCTCACACATCCGAAAAAGCATGTCGCTAAAGTTTATCAGATGCAAACTGCGGATCTAGTCACGGATGAACAGATTCAGCAATTAAAACAGGGTGTTGAATTAAGAAATGAAAAAGGTATTTTTGCAGCTACTGAAGTGACTCGATTGGCTGAGAACCGTCTGCAAATGACCATTCATCAAGGTGTTTATCATCAGGTGAAGCGCATGCTGGCTGCCGTAGGCAATAAAGTTGAACAATTGCACCGTGCACAGATTGGTGCTTTGGCCTTGCCTGAAATGGCTGAAGGAGAATGGCTGTATTTAAATGCTGAACAGGTGGCGCAGGCCAAATTCCGCTCGGAATAATAAATTTTTTATTCGCTTGAAATGTGATGAAAAGATTAGGACTTATTTCAGGAAACAGTGATAAGTCTGAAATTCATCATCCTTGATAAATCCCATAGATTCGTACAATTTATGCGATTGATAATTATTCTTTTGGGTTTCCAGAGTGATTCTTAAGGCCTGTTCATGTTTGGCAAATAAAATCGCGGTATCAATCAGTTGTTTGGCTGCGCCCTGACGCCGAAAAACCGGGGTGATATAGACATCATCCAGAATATAATAGGTCGAGCAGGCCACCGAAGAAAAACCCAGATACAGGATAATAAAGCCGGTAAAAGTATCATCTTTGGTATTAATGAAAATGACGGTCTGTCCATCTTCAAAACGCTGTTTTAAAAATTGGTAAGAGAGTTCAGGATTGGAAGACGTACCATAAAACTGTCGATATTCATCAAATAATACCGCCAGCTGATTCAGGTCTGCTGACTGGGCGCGTCGTACGAGCATTGCATACTCCAGCTAATTTTTTATTGATAATCAGCATCAAGCATAGCGAAGTTTGGGAGTGGCAGGCTTTAGAAATTGTTCGGAAATGCAACAATGTTAAATTTTGTCGCTTTCACCCAAAATGGCATTCAGTTCTTCAAATAAATCAAGATGATCATCATCCAACTGGACATCCTGATCATCCAGCAGATTCAGGGCAGAACTGGAAAGCGCATTTTGCTCGGTTTTCGCTTCATTTTGTTTTAGCTTGCGCAGGCGAATCAGTTGTTCTAGGTTGATATTCTGGTTTTCAATCGAGAAGGGGATCGATTTGGTAATCACCACTTGCTTGAAAAAAAGACGCACGGCCTGAGCTGGCGTAATCCCCAATTGCTTAAATACCGCAAAGGCTTGTTTCTTCTCTTGCGAGTCCAAGCGAATTTGATAAACTTCAGTTTTTCTCATAATATTTTTAAAGCTTTAAATTACTTAACTTTTCGCCTTTATTCTAATCAATTACGTTTGAAATTCAATCTTAAAGCGACCGATTTTAGAAAATAATCTGTAATGACAAGCGATTTACAGTGTCAATTCAAGTTGCGAGCTGAAATTCATGCTTTTCTGCGTGATCGGATCAACAAATTGAATATGTTTGGCCAATAAACTTAAAGGTGCAGAAAAATCATCTTCCGCCTTGTGCGCTACCTGTGGATAAAAGGGATCATGACGGATCGGAATACCCAGATGATTCAAATGCACCCGTAATTGATGTTGTTTGCCAGTATGCGGTTTCAGCTCATATTTAGCCCATTCTGTATTATGTTCCAGCAGATCAATAGCCGTCTCGCTATTCGGCGTTCCGTCTAGGACTTGCATGGTATAAAAAGGCTGACCTTTTTGCATTCTCAATCGTGTGACCAATGGGAATTTTAAACTAGGATTATACGCCGCAATCGCATGATAGGCTTTTTGCACCTGCCGTGTAGCAAATAACTGCTGGTACAGGCCACGTGATTCAACGCATTTGGAAATCAGGACCACACCTGCCGTTTCACGATCCAGCCGGTGAATGGGCGTTAAATGCTCATTGCCGGTTTGCTTTTTAAGACGAACCAGTAGCGTTTCCTGCACATATTGTCCGGTCGGGCTCATGGTCAAAAAATGCGGTTTATCGACCACCATGAAATGCTCATTTTCAAATAAAATCTGATGTTGAAAAGGAATATGCACTTCATGTGCCAAAAAGCGATAATAGAAACAATGGCTATTGGGCTGAAATGGACTTTCTGTTGATAATTGATTGCCCTGAGCATCATAGACCAGACCTTCGGCGAAACGGGACTGCCATTCATCTGCTGCGATATGCGCAAATTGCGTGCATAAATAAGCAAAAACTGTCAGAGGTGCATCCGGACTGGCTGGCAAAAACACTTTACTGGCACTGACCCCATTGAGCATAGGCGGGTTAAATTCAACAGTTGGTTGCATGGCAGGCAGATTAACCTCTTAAGGAGCAGATGCTGTGAAAAAATACAGTTTCTCACACAGGTGAATAGGCTTTTAAAGCGTGGCGATGCTATCATATTTATTCTTTTGCATCATGTCGTGAGTAATATGCCTTATTCATTTAGTGTCACTTTAAATCATGAAGACGATACCCAAAAACTGGCCAAGGTTCTGGCGGAGAATTTCCCTGCGGGGGTCGTGTATCTGATTGGTGACCTAGGGGCAGGAAAAACGACCTTAACGCGTTATTATTTGCAACAGTTGGGTCATAAAGGTTCAGTGAAAAGTCCAACTTATACACTGGTCGAACCCTATCAAATTAATGGTCAGGATATTTTTCATTTTGACTTGTATCGTCTGAATGATCCGTATGAACTGGAACTGATGGGCATCCGGGATTACCTGGAAACACCGAGTGCGCTATTTTTATTTGAATGGCCATCTAAAGGTGGTGATGAAATTCCGCAAGCTGACCTGATTATTGAAATTTTAAAATCTGAAGATGAACTTACCCGTACTGCAAGCCTGATTTCATCGAATCTTGCTTTACGAGAGGCTCTGGAGCGTCAATTTTCACATGTCGAATGATTTAAGTCTGCGCCGTATTCGTGCCCTTGATCCTGCACTTGCCAACCAGATTGCCGCAGGTGAGGTGATTGAACGTCCGGCTTCTGTGGTCAAGGAGTTACTGGAAAACTCGATTGATGCGGGGGCGACAGAGCTGATCATTCGGGTCGAACAGGGCGGCAGTACTTTAATTGAAATCATCGACAATGGACGCGGAATTCATCATGAGGATTTACCGCTGGCCGTGATGCGTCATGCCACCAGCAAAATCCAGAGTGCTGATGAGCTGTATGCGATTAGCAGTCTGGGCTTTCGTGGCGAAGCACTGGCGTCGATAGCAGCGGTTTCACGCCTGACCATGATCAGCAGTC
The DNA here is from genome assembly GCF_049896445.1 of Acinetobacter sp. TWP2-2-3. Lineage (GTDB taxonomy): Bacteria > Pseudomonadota > Gammaproteobacteria > Pseudomonadales > Moraxellaceae > Acinetobacter. Next base: position 176,940 of record NZ_JAFCUI010000006.1, on the reverse strand, counting down.
AAAGTGACGAGGGCATCGGTTATCAGGTCGAAGTCAATGGCACGGCTTTTGATCATCAGGAAATTCAAGCGGTCGCGGCTTCAAAAGGGACGCATATTCGGGTTCAGGATTTGTTTTTTAATGTGCCTGCACGACGTAAATTCCTGAAAAAACCGGGCACTGAATTTGGTCATATCGAAGAAATTGTGCGCCGTATGGCACTGACGCATTTTGATATCCGTTTTGTGCTAGAACATAATGAAAGCATCAAACTGAATTTACCCGTGGCGGATAGCGGCGCTTTGCGTTTTCAGCGGGTACAGCAATTGCTTGGCCGCCAGTTTACTGAAAATGCCTACTGGATGGATGCAGACAGTATAAACATGCATTTGTCTGGCTGGCTTGGTCATCCTTCGGATGCGCGTTCACAGGCAGATCTGCAATATGTCTATGTGAATGGCCGGATTGTCAAAGACAAAACCATTTCTCATGCCTTGCGGATGGCCTATGAGGGCATCTTGCATGGACATCAGCATGCGGCTTATTTACTGTTTTTGGAAGTTGATCCAGAAAATGTGGATGTAAACGTCCATCCGACCAAGCATGAAATTCGCTTCCTGAATCAACGAGAAGTACATGAGTTCGTACGGCATTATGCCAAAGAAACGTTAGCACAATTCCAAACCGCAACTGCAGATTTAGCCGAGGCAATGAAACAGGATGAGCAGCCTGGCTTGACGGCCCCGCAACCGCGTTATCAGGAACAGTTCAGCCTGCATCAGACTGCGCATTCTCAGCCACAGGTGGTGAGAACGACATCTGCCTTAAGTGAAAATGAAACTTCAGATGTGCTGACCGATTTTGCATCTTCAGGTCCACAAACAGTGCATTATTCCCAAGATTACCGTAAATCTTATTCTGGTTCACAGCAGCTGAATAATGCCTTGCAAAGTTATTTAGCACCGCTCAGAGAAAGTTCGGAAACCGAAATATTCAGCCCTGAGCAGTCTTTTCAGACACATGTAAACACTAAAGTGGATGAGCATCCATTGGGCATTGCTATTGCCCAGTTACATGGCATTTATATTCTGGCGCAAAATACCGAAGGTCTGATTATTGTGGATATGCATGCGGCGCATGAGCGTATTGTCTTGCAGCAAATGAAATCGGCTTGGGATAAACCTGAATTCTGGACATCACAGCAATTGCTCATTCCAAAAGTCGTGAATATTAGCCGGATGCAGGCCATGCGTGTCGAAGAGCTGAAAGAGCAGTTGGCACGTTTGGGGCTGGAAATCGATCAGTATGGTGATGAGCAAGTTATCGTACGTGGTGTACCGGCTATTCTACACAAGGCCGATTTCGATGCCCTGATTCCTGAATTATTGAATGATTTAGATCCGGGGGATCAAGCACAAAGCCTATTGCAGAAGCGTGACCAAATTTTGGCGGGAATGGCCTGTCATGGTGCAGTGCGAGCGCATCGTATCCTAAGTTTGTCTGAAATGAATGCTTTATTACGGCAGATGGAACAAACCGAATTTGCCAGTCAATGTAATCATGGTCGTCCGACCTGGCGCGCCTTTCCATTGGCTCAACTAGATAAACTTTTTGCTCGAGGAGAGTAGTTTTACATGTCCAATCAATTGCCGGTCATCAATTTAATGGGGCCAACTGCAAGTGGTAAAACCGCTTTGGCATGTGAACTGTATGAGCAAGGGGGATTTGAGCTGATTTCGGTCGATTCTGCACTGGTTTATCGGGAAATGGACATTGGTACAGCCAAGCCCTCCAAAGAGGAACTGGCGCGCTATCCGCATCATCTGATTGATATTATTAGTCCACTTGAAGTGTATTCTGCAGCCAACTTTGTCGAAGATGCTTGCCGCCTGATTGATGATATTCATGTGCGTGGTAAAACCCCGATTCTGGTTGGCGGAACCATGCTGTATTTTAAGGCCTTGCTTGAAGGTTTGTCAGATAACCTACCAAGTGCAGACTATGCTATCCGGGCAGAGATTGAAGCCAAGGGTGAGCAGGAGGGCTGGGAAGCGGTTTATGCAGAATTATGTGCAGTCGATCCGATTGCCGGTGAAAAATTCAAGGTTAGCGACAAGCAGCGCATTATTCGAGCCTTGGAAGTTTTTAAATTGACTGGTGAGCCGATTACAAAACTACAGGCAGAACAACCTAAAAACTTACCATATCGTTACAGTTTCCATAATTATGCACTGATGCCAGATCGGTTAGAATTACATGGGCGTATTGAACAACGTCTGGAAATTATGTGGAAAAGCGGTTTTTTAAATGAAGTTGTGAATTTAATTGAAAAATACGATTTTAATGAAAATTTACCTTCCATGCGTTCAGTGGGTTATCGTCAGGCTATGGAATTCTTAAAAAATGCTGATAAAACCAAGGAAAAGCAACGGGAAATGGAGGATAAAGCTTTATTTGCGACACGACAACTTGCAAAACGTCAATATACGTGGTTAAGGTCTTTGCAAGAAAAGCATAAATTTACAACATATTTTACCCTACAGCAGGCTCAAGAAGACTTGCGAAACTGTCACGGATAAAGCAAAATTTAGGGACTATCTTTTTTATAATTTTTAATTGAAAAATAGAGATAGTTTTTGCGCTGATTTTTAATTTTTTTGGAGTTATAACATGTCTAAAGGTCAAACTTTACAAGATCCATTCTTGAATTCTCTCCGTAAGGAACGTATCCCAGTATCTATCTTCCTGGTAAACGGTATTAAATTACAAGGTCATATCGAATCTTTTGACCAATACGTGGTTTTATTAAAAAATACAGTAAGCCAAATGGTTTATAAGCATGCAATTTCAACTGTAGTACCTGCACGTAATCCACGTCCTGCTGGCGCGCCTGCTGGTCCACAAGGTGCGGGCTTCGGTGGTCAAGGTGCTGCAGGTGGCTTTGGTGGCGGTCAAGGTGCTGGCGGCTTCGGTGGTCAAGGTGGTTTTGGCGGTCAAGGCGGCGGCTTCGGTGGTCAAGGTGGCTTCGGCGGTCAAGGCGGTGGCTTTGGTGGTCAAGGCGGCTTTGGTGGTCAAGGTGCCGGCTTCGGTGGTCAAGGTGGCTTCGGTGGTCAAGGTGCTGGCTTTGGTGGTCAAGGCACTGGTTTTGACAACGACACTAAATTTGAAGACTCTTCAGACGATGAAAACAATCGTTAATCGAGTTTGAAAATTAAAAAACCTCTCTATATGAGAGGTTTTTTTATATCTGTACGTTTTAAGTTTTTTAAATAAAAAGCCAACGAGATGTCGTTGGCTTTTTAGGATTATGGTAAGGCTTAACGGTTACGTTTAGGATCCAGTTGAGGATCTTTGATTTCTACATAAGCATTATTGCGCGTTTCACGTAACCAGCTATCTAATTCGGCATCAAATTGACGTTCACCAAGCAATTGGCGAGCCATACGTTCCTGATATTCCTGTGTCATATCTTGTTGGCGTGTTTCACTCACTTGCAGAATATGCCAGCCAAACTGGGATTGAAATGGTTTACTGAACTGACCTACTGGGGTGCTTTTCATCTGCTGTTCAAATTCAGGTACCATTACCCCTGGGCTAACCCAGCCAAGACTTCCGCCATCACGAGCCGAGCCAGTATCATTGGAGAACGTTGAAGCTAAAACAGTAAAATCTTCACCTTGTTTGAGGCGGTTATACAGACTATCAATCATTTGTTTGGCATTTTCAGGACTGACCACTTCAGACGGTTGAATCAGAATGTGTCGTGTTAAATATTGAGGAACAAGGGCTTTCTGTTCGCCACCTTTACGTTCCAAGAGCTTCAGAACATGTACACCATCAGCGACAGGAATCAGTTCAGAAGTTTGACCTGGTTGCAGGGTGGTCACGCGTGCAGCCAGTTCTGCTGGAATTTCTGACAGGTTTCTCACACCCATATCAGCAGCTTCGACTTTAACGCCGCCAGTGCTGTACTTTTTGCTGATCGCCTGAATGTCATTGCTGCTATTTAATTCTTGCTTTACCTTTGTTGCAATTTGTTCAGCATTTTCACCGCTTACCCGTAAATGCAGTACATGGACCTGACTGCCAAGCAAAGCTTGACCTTGCGGGGTATTTAGGAAGTTTTTAACATCTTGATCTGTAATTTGAATACGTGAAGTCACGATTTGTTGACGTAAACGATTCAGTGCTAAATCTTCAGCGATACGGTTACGTAAAGAAGCATAGGTATTGGGCGCCATGGCATCCAGTTTCTGCTGGAATGCTTCCAGACTCGGTGAACCAGAATCACGGGCAACTTTCAGGACGGCTTCATTTAAAGCTTTTTCATCTGGACGAATATTATAACGTTTAACTTGTTCAAGCTGTGCCTGACGAATAATCAGTTGCTCTAAAGCTTGTTGCTCAAGATATTGTTGTGGTGGAACTGCCTTTTTCTGTTTTTGCAGCTGATGTGAGATTTCGGCTACACCTTGAGCCAGGTCACTACGTAGAATGATACTATTGTCGACTACAGCTACAACTTCATCTTTAGGTTGGGCAACAGCAAAAGTCGTCATCGCTGAAGAAAGGCATAGCGCAAGTGCGGTTGCTTTAAAAATTTGTTTTAACTGTTTTGTCTTCATTAACGTTCTGTCCAAGTTTGATTGATATTGTTAAAACCTAGAATACGATTTTCTAGTAATGAGGTGAGTTTGCTGCTTAACCCACCTAAGCCTTTCAGGCTGACTTCGGCCATAATGGCGCGTTTGGCTTTGATGCTTGAATCATTAACGTCGTCTAAGTCATTGTAATATGAGCGACCGTAAACAGAAACTCCCCAACAGCATGACTCATAGTTCACGCCAAGTAAATATTCCCGTGCGACACTATTGTCGAGGTCAAACTGGGCATGTCCAACCAGACGCCAGTTGTTGGCAATCGGCTGGATAAATGAACCCACCACATGATCATAGCTCTTTTGACGGTTCGGAATATCTTTGCGATAGAAATAGCCTAGGTTATAAAGATTGCCTTGCTCACCTGTATAATAAACCTGCAAATCTCGTTGGGCATTCGATCCATTCGACATCCAGCTTGAGTTCAGATTAACGTGAACATTATTTGACAGCTGGCTGGTCAGTTGAATTACAGGGCCAGTATGACTTTCACGGTCGAATTCATCTGCATCATTTTCCAACGTTACACGGCGATCTTCAAAGAAAAAGCTCTGTCCAACGCTGGCACGCAGGCGCTCCAGACCTTCTTCATTAAATAGGCTATAGCTCAGACCTAAGGAGGCAAAGTTATTGTCTTCCAGGCGGTCATTACCATAAAAGCGACGCGCACTGAAAAGTTGATCATAATTAATCGAAGCGACGACTGAATCAAAGTTTGGCTGATTCTGCTGGTTCTCATAAGGTGAATACGCATAGAACAGACGAGGCGTTAAGGTCTGTAGATACGTACCTTCTTTTTCAAAAATTAAGCCGGTGTCCAGCGTGAATTGTGGCACCACAATTGAATTATTTTCACTAGACGCGCTACGGCTTTGGGTTTTTTCATCATAGAAAGTATTGATGTTGCGTACAGTCGCCTGAGGAATGAAGAATGACCACGGGGTAAAATGATTATAACGCACGGAAAAGTCATTATAGATCCGTGTACCACTCGGTTGATATACCTTCTCACCCGTTGGATCAGTATCAGCGAAATTTCTCAGATCCTTCTGGAAATATGCTGTGTCGTTATTAAACTCAAGCTGTAATCCCAATGGATTGCCAGTTTTGTAATTGACTAAAAGCTGCGGCAGACGTGCATAAGGACGATCTTCATCCAGTACGGTTGGATCTAGGGTCTGGAAATCTTCGACTTTGAATTGTGCCTTTAAGCCAGGAATACCATTTTTATAATTGACTTCCCAGGCACGGCGTAAGTTCAGGTCAGTTTTAGAGTTCGGGTTATTATCCAGATCGGCAAAGTAATCTTTGTCTGAAGCGTAGTTATATTCAAGATTGGTGGAGAGCTGATTATTGATCTGCCAGTTATGTAAGAAATGCAGGCTTTTACGGTCTTCGTCGCTATAGCTTTCATCGGAAGGTAAATAACCTCCCCAAATACGGCCTTCACCATAATTCTCAGTCAGATAACGGAACTCGCCATCCAGCATTACCCCACGATCGCCAATATAACGCGGCGTAATCGTCGCATCATATTGCGGCGCTAAATTCAGGTAAACTGGAACACCTAGTTCCAGACCACCATCATTGGTAAAGCCAAATGTCGGCGTCAGAATACCGGTAGTGCGGCGGTCATCAATCGGGAAGTTGAAATAGGGAACTGCCAAGACCGGAACATCTTTAACATATAGCTTGGTATTGCGGGTTTCACCACGTCCAGTTTCCTGGTTCAGCTTGATCTTTTCTGCCTGGATTTTCCAGGTTGGTTTTTGCTCAGGTGGACAGGTGGTATAGGTCGCATTTTCCAGTTCTACCGTCTCGGTCGAGGTTCTGGCGATCTTTTCTGCCCGACCATGCGCATGTTGCTGCTCGGCAATATAGAAGCTGTTATTTAGGTCGCCTTCTTGGGTCTTTAAATTATAATTAATATCATCACTTTGTGAGAGCAGGCCACCCTGAGCAAGTTGTACCCGACCTTCTGCTTTGGCATAGGTCTGGGTTTGATCAATCGTTACGCGTTCAGCACGAATCTGGCGACCTTGCTGGTCAATGATGACATTGCCTTCTAAATAAGAGTCACCTGCTGGATTGTAGTGTCCATAATCTGCAGTAATGGTGGATGTAGCCTGATCTGGCGCAACGGTTGCTGCATCTGGGGCAATCGGGGTCACCCAGGTGCCTTCACAATAAGCCGAACTTAAGTATTTTTCCTGCCGCTGCTGTGCTTCAGCTGAGGATTTGTCGACATAGTATTGCGAAAAGAATGCTTCACCTGGATAGGTCTCATTTATGCGCTGTTTGAGTTGTTCTGCATTTACATCGGACGAGACATTTGATGCAGCATAGCCGGAGGCTGAGCTGCCACATAAAAGGGTTAAGATCGCAGTCGCTAGAGGATTTATTTTAAAGTGATGCTTCATTTGTCTCATTAACCAATCATGCTTTTATCGCAATTAATTATTGTCGCATCATAGAGAAAAAGTTGATAAGTAGCTACACTTAGCACTTTAAAAACTCAGCCTGTATTAGAATTAATTGCAAATGAATACACAACGCGAACAATTGATACAATCTTGGATTGCCTCTGTACTCGGTTCAGATCAATTTGAAACTCATTTTTTAGCAGGTGATGCCAGCTTCCGTCGTTATGCACGAATCAAACTGAATAATAAAACATTTATGCTGATGGATGCACCACCAGAAAAAGAAGATTGTGTGCCTTTTGTGACGATAGATGAGTTTTTTGATGCACATGGCGTGCGTGTTCCGCATATCGTGGCAAAAGACCTGGAAAATGGCTTTTTACTGCTCGAAGACTTTGGTGATGTGCTGCTGTCGAATCTGCTGAATGACGAGACTGTAGATGCCTATTATGAGCAAAGCTTTAAGCAGCTCATTCAACTACAATCGATTGCTGGAGAAGGGCATTTCCCGGCATATTCTTATGAAAAACTGATCTCGGAAATGGAATTGCTGACTGACTGGATGTTACCAGCGTTAAAGGTTCAACTGACTGAATCAGAAAGCGCCTTGATCAAACGCACTTTTGCGATTTTGGCGAATGCCGCATTGGCACAGCCACAGGTGATCGTGCATCGGGATTTTCATAGCCGGAATTTGATGAAAATCGACAATGAAACCGAACTCGGTGTGATTGATTTTCAGGATGCTGTGATTGGTGCCGATACTTATGACTTGATCTCGATTACCCGTGATGCTTATGTGCAGTGGAATGCCGACCGTGTGTATCGCTGGTTCAAAACTTTCTATGAGTTATTGCCAGCATCTGCTAAAGAAGGCCGTGACTTTGAACAGTTTAAAAAAGATGCCGACATGATGGCGATTCAACGTCATATCAAGATCCTCGGTATTTTTGTGCGTCTGTTTGAACGTGATGGTAAGTCAGGTTATCTCAAGGACTTACCACGTGTGATGTGGTATCTGCTTGAAGAATCTAAGACTTATGCAGAGCTAGAGCCATTCATGCAGTTTATCCGTGACCGAGTGATGCCGGCTTTTGAAGCAAAATATGGCTCATATGAGGTGGCTGCATAAATGAAAGCGATGATTTTGGCCGCAGGTCTTGGCAATCGTATGCGGCCGCTAACGCTGCATACGCCAAAGCCTTTGCTGGAAGTTGGGGGCAAGCCCTTAATCGTCTGGCATATAGAGAAACTGGCTGCGATCGGTGTTACTGAAATTGTCATCAATACGGCTTGGCTCGGTGAAAAACTCGCAGAAGCTTTGGGCGATGGTTCACGATTTGGCATCAACATCCTTTGGTCACATGAGGGTGAAGGTCTGGAAACCGCTGGAGGAATCATTAATGCCTTGCCGCTACTCGGTGATGAACCTTTTATTCTGTTAAATGGTGATGTCTGGACCACGATGGATTTTGCTCCTTTACTGGATATTGATCTAAAGGGTAATTTGGCGCATCTCGTACTTGTGCAGAACCCTGAACAACATCCTGAAGGTGATTTTACGCTTGCAGCCGGGAAAGCTTATACCTTTGATCAGCAAGTCGAAGGTGAAAACCTGACTTTTAGTGGTGTATCCGTGCTTGATCCAAAGATGTTCCAAGGCTTAGAGACTGGCAAGCGTCCTTTAGCGCCATTGCTAAAAGCGGCAATGCAGAATCAGCAGGTTGCCGCTTCTAAATTGGTAGGCATTTGGGTTGATGTGGGAACCCCGGAGCGTTTAACGGCACTGGATACGGCGATCCATGAAGGGAAGTTTGCTTAAGTGAATATTCGCTAAGCACTGCCTACTGTGCCAATATAGAGAAAACGGTATACTTCCACCTAACTTTTTCGAGCGTAGATTGTTTATGCACATGTTTTTTCAAGAACTAAAGCAGGGTAGCCAGGCTTTGGGTTTAGAGCTATCTGATGAAGCTTTAAATTTATTACTCAAGTATCAGGATGCTTTGGTGTTGTGGAACAAAGCATACAATTTGACTGCAATCCGTGATCCTAAAGAAATGCTGGTCAAGCATCTGCTCGACAGTTTAAGTATTTTAAAGGACTTGCCTGTAGGCAGACTGCTGGATATCGGTACAGGTGGCGGTATGCCGGGCATGATCATTGCTTTATGTCAGCCTGAGCGTGAATGTGTATTACTGGATTCTAACGGCAAAAAAATTCGTTTCCTCAAGCAGTTTATTGCTGACTTAAAACTTAAAAATGTTATTGCCGTGCAAACGCGTGTAGAAAATGAAGACAGCATCAATGAGCTGGGTCAATTTGATGTGATTACCAGTCGTGCCTTTGCATCATTAACAGACTTTGTCGATGCTTCTAAGCCATATATGCACGAACAAACGATTATTGCCTCAATGAAAGGCTTAATTCCTGAAGATGAAGTTGCTACTTTAAAAAATGAATTTAGTTGTGAGATTATTGAACTTAAAGTTCCGCGCTTAGACGAACAGCGTCATTTACTTCTATTAAAACGTATTTAAGATTTTTAAAGGGATTGGGGGCAACATGGCACAAATTATTGCGATTGCAAACCAAAAAGGTGGTGTAGGTAAAACCACAACCGCAGTAAATTTGGCGGCATCTTTAGCTGTGTTAAAAAAACGTGTTTTGCTGGTCGATATGGATTCGCAAGGTAATGCGACCATGGGGTCTGGCATTCAGAAGAATGACCTGCTGTATTCGGTTACCGATGTGTTGCTGGGTGAAGTGCCGATTGAAACGGCGATATCTAAGGCGGAAGTCGGTTACAAGGTACTTGGGGCAAACCGTGATCTGGCTGGGGTTGAGTTGGCGATTGCAGAGCAGGAAGGGCGCGAGTTCATTTTACGGGATGCATTGCAGGAAATTGAATCCTCATTTGATTATATTATTGTTGATTGTGCACCGAGTCTTAGCCTGATTACTGTCAATGCTTTGGCAGCCGTGGATGGTGTGCTGATTCCAATGCAGTGTGAATATTATGCACTGGAAGGTCTGGCGGATTTAACCCAGACCATCGATCGGATTCAGCAAGCATTGAATCCGGACCTGCAAATTGTCGGTGTATTACGCACCATGTACGATGCACGTAATGCCTTAACCCGTGATGTCTCTGAAGAATTAGAACAATATTTCGGTAAAAAACTGTATGAAACCGTAATTCCACGAAATATTCGTCTGGCTGAAGCGCCAGCACACGGTTTGCCGGTGATTTATTTTGAAAAAAGCTCAAAGGGTGCAGTTGCTTACTTAAATCTGGCAGCTGAAGTATTAAAGAAAAGCAAAGTGAAAAAAGGAAGTAAAGCATGACCGTCAAGAAACGTGGACTCGCCAAAGGTCGTGGCTTGGATGCCTTGCTAGGCTCAATTCAAAAAGAAAAATTACAACTCGAAGCTCAAGGTCTTGACCATGGTCAGCTAAAACAGATCGATGTGAACTTGCTCAAGCGCGGTGAATATCAGCCGCGCCGTTATATTAACGAGCAGGATTTGCAGGAACTGGCGGCATCGATTGAAAAGCATGGCATCATGCAGCCCATCGTGATCCGTCCGGTTGACGATGAACGCTATCCATACGAGATTATTGCGGGTGAGCGTCGCTGGCGTGCTGCACAGCTGGCGGGTTTGACCGAGGTTCCTGCGATTGTACGTGATCTGAATGATCAGGTTGCGATTGCACTGGCCTTGATTGAAAACATCCAGCGTCAGGATCTGAATCCGATTGATCAGGCGATGGCTCTGCAACGTTTCCATGAAGAATTTGGCTTAAGCCATCAGGAAATTGCAGATACCGTGGGTAAAGCGCGTACGACAGTGAGTAACCTACTTCGCCTGCTTAGCCTGGCAGAAGAAGTGAAAGACTTTATGCAGCAGGGTTTGCTGGATATGGGGCATGCACGTGCGATCTTAACCTTAAAAGCTAAAGATCAGCTCAAAGTTGCAGATATCGTAATTGAAAAAAGTCTGTCTGTTCGTCAAACCGAGCAGTTAGTCCGTGATTTCAATACACCTAAACAAGAAAAAGTAAAAGAAGCTGTAGCACCGGATATTCAGCAATTGACTCAGCGCCTTTCAGAGCGTTTCAGTGCAGATGTTAAAATTGACTATAACAAGCAAGGTAAAGGGAAACTGGTTATTAGCTATCACTCTTTAGAAGAGCTGGATGGCATTCTTTCTATTTTAGAAGATGAATAATTTATATATTTTTTTTATTGGGGAATAAATTAGATGTGGGAATTGGTTAAAGCAGGTGGCTGGCTTATGCTGCCCCTGGTCTTGTGTTCTATCTTTATGCTGGCGATTTCGATCGAGCGTCTGATTCGCCTGAAAAAGAATGCAGTACTTCCGTTGACACTGTTGATGGGGCCTTCGCAAAATACAGCACAAGTCATGCAAAAAATGAATCAAAGTGCGGCCTTAAAGCAAAGCACTTTGGGCCGGGTATTGGCTGCGGGCTATACTAGTAAGCCGCAGGGTGAGCAGTATGCTCGCGCGCAGATGGAAGTGGTGGCGTCACAGGAAATCGGTTATCTGGAAAAAAATATTAATTTTCTGGGCACGTTGAGTGCAGTTGCGCCTTTACTCGGTTTATTGGGGACCGTACTTGGGATTATTGAGTCTTTCCTGATGATCGATGTGGGAACTGGAAGTGATCCGGTCTTGATGATGCCCGGTATTTCCAAGGCTTTAATTACCACGGCAGCCGGTATGCTGATTGCAATTCCTGCACTGTTTGCTCACCGTTATTTTCAGCGTCTTGTTCAGGAATATGTGGCTGAACTTGAGCAGCAAGCGACTTTGTTTCATGCGGATCTTTTTTATCGTAATCATGCAGACATAGATCAAGACATGCAAAAAGCCAGCTAGGAGGCGGATGATGAAATTCAAACGCAACCAGGTGGAAGATGTACATATTAATCTGACACCGATGATTGATTGTCTGCTGTTTATTCTGGTCTTTTTACTTTTGTCGACGACATTTAGCCAAATGAGCCGAATGAATCTGACCTTGCCGGATGCGCAAGGTGTACCGCCTAAAAGCTATGATCAGAAAGTTGAAGTGATTGTGGATGCCAATGGTCATTACGCAGTCAATGGTCAATCCTTGGCCAGTAAGGAAGTCGCGGATTTAAATACTGCAATTAAACAGATTTCTAATGAACGCCGTGATTTAATATTTGTTATTGCAGCTGACGCAAAAGCCAGCCATCAGGACGTGATTCGTGTCATGGATGTGGCCGGGCAGCTCGGCTTTGTAAATATTAATATCAGTACCAAAGTACCCACCCGAGGTTATTAGTGAAGCACGATTTTAAGGTCTATCTTCGCCTTTTAAGTTATTTAAAACCGTTTTGGGGCATTGCATTGCTTGTCCTGCTGGGTTTTTCTATTAATGCCGCTACGGAAGTCTCTGTCGCTAAATTACTGGAATATATTATTGAGGCGATTCAAAATAAAGACCAGAGTTTCACATCACTTTTCCCGTTTTTAGTGGTCATACTCATGTTCTTCCGGGGCCTGGGTTTGTTCATGGGTGGATATTTTACTGCGGTAATTTCCCGGAATCTGGTATTCAACATCCGTCAGGAAGTTTTTGCAAAATTGCTGCGTTTACCGTCCCAGTATTATCTGGATAATACCAGCGGGCATATTACTGCCAAAATCATGTATAACGTTGAACAGCTAACCGCTGCTTCAACTGAAGCTTTAAGAACCTTGTTGCAACAAGGTTTGATCACTCTGGCATTATTAGGCTACCTGTTGTATACCAACTGGCGTCTGACCATGTGTATCCTGATTTTTGCACCCGTCATTGGCTTTATTATCAGTAAAGCTGCAAGACGGATGCGTAAATTATCGCAGCAAGTGCAAGACACCATGGGTGATGTAAACCATGTGGTGCAGGAAACGGTGAATGCCAACCTGATCGTCAAGGGTTTTGGAGGGCAAAGTTATGAGCAGGAACGCTTTAAACAGAACTCGCTGGAAAACTTGCGTCGTGGCTTGAAAATGGTCGCTGTACAACAGTTGAATAGTCCTGTGGTTCAGCTGATCATGTCGATTTCACTGAGTATTGTGATGTTTATTGCCTTGCGTCCGCAAATTCTGGGTGATACCTCTGCGGGTGAATTTGTCGCTTATATTACTGCGGCGGGTATGCTGGCAAGACCGATCAAAGCCTTGACGGATATCAATGAAAAAATTCAACGTGGTATGGCTGCGGCTCATTCGGTATTTGAATTGCTGGATATGCCTGAAGAAAAAAATACCGGGACTTTAACGGATAGCCTGAAAGGCGATATCGAGTTTAAAGATGTCAACTTGATTTATGATGATGGCCATCGTGCTATTCATGACTTTAATTTGCAGGTCAAGGCCGGTGAAACAGTAGCGCTGGTAGGACGTTCTGGTGCAGGAAAAAGTTCTCTGGTGAATCTGCTGGTGCGTTATCAGGATGCAACTTCTGGGCAGATCTTGCTGGATCAGAAACCGATTGAAGATTTTGAAATTACCGCCTTGCGAACCCAGATTGCTATGGTGAACCAGCAAGTAGTACTGTTTAATCGTACCGTGCGGGAAAATATTGCTTATGGTCAGCTCGAAGGTGCTTCCGATGAAGATATTATCGCGGCAGCAAAGGCAGCCTATGCGCATGATTTTATTATGGCATTGCCGCAAGGTTATGATACTCAGCTGGGTGCCCAGGGTTTAAACCTGTCTGGTGGCCAGCGTCAGCGCATCGCGATCGCACGCGCAATTTTGAAAAATGCCTCTATCCTGATTCTGGATGAAGCGACCAGTGCGCTGGATAACGAGTCGGAATACTTTATTCAGCGTGCCTTTGATAAAGCCATGCAGGACCGTACGACCATCGTAATTGCACATCGTCTATCGACGATTGAAAACGCGGATCGTATTGTGGTTATGGATCAGGGCCGTATTGTTGAGCAGGGCAGTCATGCCGAACTGATTGCGCTACATGGTGCTTATTATCAGTTGCATCAGCGTAACTTTGAGGAACAGTAACTTATGGCACTGGCACAAATCATTCAGGATGCTTGGAATGCACAGGCAAAGTGGCTGGTGGTGCTGCGTCCTTTGTCATGGTTATATCGCCTGGGTTTTGTCAGCAATCACTGGCTCTATCAAAAAGGCATTAAAAAAAGTTATAGCGCGCCGATTCCCGTTATGGTGATTGGCAACATCACAGTCGGTGGTAGCGGTAAAACACCTTTGCTGATTCATCTGGTGGATTATTTAACCGAGAAAAATATCCGTGTGGGAGTGATTAGCCGTGGTTATGGTGGTCAAGGCCCATTTCCTACCTATGTCGACTTTAATACCTTGCCGGAGATTGTCGGAGATGAGCCTGCCTTGATTGTGCAGGCAACAGGTGTACCGATGGCAGTTGGTCCCAACCGGCAGAAAAGTATTGAACTGTTATTGCAGAAACATGAGCTGGATCTGATTATCTGTGATGATGGATTACAGCACTGGGCCTTGAATCGCCAGATTGAGTGGATTGTGCTGGATAATAATCGCGGTCTGGGTAATCAAAAGCTTTTACCTGAAGGCTATCTACGCGAACCTGTAACACGGCTAAAAACCGGAACCGTAATTGAGCATTCGGCTAACCCAAGCTCTGAACTGAATATGCATCTGGCTGCATCACAGCCTTATTTGCTCAATCAGGACAGCACTAAAATCTTTGATCCTCAAGCGGCTTTTTATGCGGTAGTCGGCATTGGCTTTCCACAGCGGTTTTATCAGACCTTGCAAAATTTAGGCATAGAACAATTTCAGTGTCATGAGTTTCCAGACCATCATGACTATGACATTGAAGATTTACAGTTCGATGATAACAATCCGATTATTACCACTGAAAAAGACGCAATAAAAATTATGGCGCTACTTAAACAATATCCAGATTTTAAACAGGATATCTGGGTGGTGCCAGTCGATGCAGTCCTATCGCCAGCCTGCTATACAGTCTTGCAGCAACAGTTACAACAATACGGTATTCAAATTTCTTAAGGCTCATTCATTATGAAACACATTGTTATTCCTGCACGTTTCGCCAGTTCACGTTTACCGGGTAAACCTTTGCTGGAAATTCATCGTCGTCCCATGATTCTGCGGGTAGTGGACCAAGCCAAAAAAGTGCAAGGTTTTGATGATCTGTGTGTGGCAACTGATGATGAGCGTATTGCTGCCGTTTGCCGTGCTGAAGGCATTGATGTTGTCATTACCTCGGCGGATCACCCTTCAGGCACAGACCGCTTGAGTGAAGTGGCTCGAATCAAAGGCTGGGCCAGTGAGGACATTATTGTCAATGTACAGGGGGATGAACCCTTACTGCCGGCGCAACTGGTAAAACAGGTTGCTCAACTCTTGGAAGATCAGCCTGAATCTTCCATGTCGACGCTATGTGAGCCGATCCATCAACTGGATGAATTCAAACGTGACAGCATTGTAAAAGTTGTCATGTCAAAACACCAGCAAGCACTGTATTTTAGCCGTGCTACCATTCCTTATGACCGTGATGGTGCGAAACTGACTGAACCAAAACTGCATGATCAGGCCTATCGTCATTTAGGCCTATATGCCTATCGGGTAAAACTGTTGCAAGAATATGTGACCTGGGAAATGGGTGTGCTGGAGAAACTGGAATCTCTAGAGCAGTTACGGGTACTGGAAAATGGACACCGTATTGCCATTGCGGTGGCTGAAGCCAATTTGCCGCCAGGGGTGGATACCCAGGAAGATCTGGATCGCCTGAATCAGATGGATCTTTCCCATTTTGCCTAAGAAGAGTCAAATACATGCCTTTTGATGTCAATGCACATATCTATCCATGGCAGCAACAGGTTTGGGAAACCCTGACCGGGCGCTTTCCCAAGCTTGGACATGGTTTATTGTTTTATGGAAAAAAAGGCTGTGGTAAAGAAGCGTTTACCCAACAGTTTCTGGCTTGGGTGTTATGCCTGAATCGTCAGCCTGCCGGGCCATGTGGTGAATGCAGTAGCTGTCAATGGTTAAAGGCAGACACCCATCCCAACTATGTGCATATCAGTACCGATGACGACAATAAAAAACAGAATGCCAAAATCAAGATCGAGAAGATTCGCGATCTGCTGCCTTTTGTGCAACAGACTGTAGATGGCTGGCGCGTGATTGTGATTGAGCCGGCAGAAGCCTTGAATATTGCCTCTGCCAATGCCTTACTCAAAACACTGGAAGAACCCGGTGATAATACGGTCATTATTTTACTGGCGAATCATTATTTAAAATTGCCCGCGACTATACGCAGTCGTTTGCAGCATTTTGCTTTGGACCGGATTTCCGCAGAACAATTTAGCGATTATGTCCAGAATCAGCTCCCAGATGCAGGTGCTAGCCAACAACAGTTATTGATGAACCTGTCCAATCAGATGCCGTTACAGGCACTAGAGGTTGCACAAAGTGCCTGGCTGCCACTACGTCAGGAATTCCTGCAAGACTGGCAAAAACTGGTCATGCAAAAAAATATGCCGATGGCAATTGCGACCAAATGGAATAAAAACCTGAATTTTGATGACTTTGCTCAAATGTTTGAATACTTGTTGTCCGATTTAATTTGTGTCAAGCTAAATCAGACGGTGAAAAACATTGACCTTGAATTCAATGTACTTGCCGAACAATATTCATTAGAAGCACTTTTTAAAATTTATGAAGATTTTCAGCGCGCTAAACAATTCCTTGAACAGAATGTCCAAAGCAATCTGGTTATTGATGAATTGTTTATCACGCTGATGAATCTTTAATTAAGGGGAAATCACATGCAACCACGTATGGGCGGTATTATTCAGGCCAATATTCCTGACATTGAAACACTGTTTGCCAGCTATATGCCTTATGTTGTGGGTGGTGGGCTTTTTATTCCTTCCAAGCAGCCGGTCAAACTGGGCGAAGAGGTTTTTGTATTGACGACTTTGCCTGACCAGACCCAGAAAATTCCTTTAACCGGTAAAGTCATCTGGGTCTCGCAAAAGCAGAATGGCATCAAGCCACAAGGCTTTGGCATCCAGTTAAGCGGTGAAAAAGGCGTTTATTTTAAAAATGAAGCAGATCGTCTGGTTGCAGGTCTTAAATCTGAAGGACGTAAAAGTTACACTATGTAGTTAATTTACCCTTGGTAGGAACGCATCGTGTTTGTAGATACTCATTGTCATTTAACCCTGCTTGATTTGACACCATATCATGGTGATCTGGATCAGGCATTGGCTCAGGCTCGTGAAGCCGGTGTTTCCAAATTCATGAGTATCTCGGTCGATCTGGATGATCATATCGAGCTGGCCAAAATTGCCGCGCGTCATGCAGATGTCGGATATACCGTTGGCGTACATCCTTGCGAAGATGCTGCAACCATGGCGCGTGCCACGACTGAATATCTGGTCGAACTGGCGCAACCGGAGAAAGTCTGGGCACTCGGTGAAACAGGTCTGGACTATTATCACAGTACCGATTTTATTGCAGAGCAAAAAGCCTGTTTCGCCCGGCATATCCATGCGTCACAAATCACCAAAAAACCTGTAGTCGTTCATACCCGTTCCGCCAAGCATGATACCGTCGATATTATTCGCGCGGAAAAATCTACGCATGGCATCCTGCACTGTTTTACCGAGGACTGGGAAACCGCCAAAGCAGTACTGGATTGCGGCTATTATGTGTCATTTTCCGGAATTGTTTCATTTAAAAATGCGCAGGATCTGCGTGATGTCGCCAAACAGGTTCCGCTGGATCGTGTGCTGATTGAAACCGATAGTCCTTATCTTGCGCCAATGCCGTATCGTGGCAAATCTAATGAGCCTAAATACGTTCCTTATGTAGCCAAAGCGCTTTGCGATGTATATGATAAGTCGCTAGAAGAAATGGCTTTTATCACAAAGCAGAACTTTGAAAATCTTCTGAATTTAAAGTAAATAAAGTTATATAAAGTACAAAGAGAGTTTATAGGGTGAAGATGGATCGTCAGGCTCAGTTTCGAGCAAGAGAAACCTTGATTTTTCAAGTTGCAGAACAGCTCCTGTTGGAAAATGGTGAAGCAGGAATGACGCTAGATGCGCTGGCTGCCGAGCTTGATCTGGCCAAAGGGACACTTTATAAACATTTTCAGAGTAAAGATGAGCTGTACATGCTGCTGATTATCCGTAATGAGCGCATGTTGCTGGAAATGATTCAGGATAGCGATAAAGCCTTTCCTGAACATCTGGCCTTCTTTATGCTGCATCATTTACATCATCCGGAACGAACCGTGCTGTTTCATCAGATTGAAGAACGCCTGTCGACGACTGGGGTTGGAATCCAGCACCTTTTTAGCGAACTTTATCAGGTGCGCAAACAGCGTTTACGCCTGATTATCCGTATGACAGAAACTTATCTGGCTTCTATTAATAGCCGCATGTCAGTACGCGATTATCTGGCTTCGATCTGGTCGTTGACCCATGGTGCAGCTGCAATTCTTAATTCCAGTTTCTATCAGCGTTATTTGGGTTCGCGCGATACCTTGCGTGTAGCCTATATCGATCAGGCACTGGCTTTGCCTAAGCAGGTACATTCAGCCGAGCAGTTTGCCTAAGGTTGTCCTATGATCAGATCACCTCACAGTGCAGTTCGTGGCTTTACCTTAATCGAATTGATGGTGGTGATTGTGATTATGGGAATTATGGCTTCACTAGTGCTGCTGAATACCAGTGGTGTCGATCAGCGCAAAGCGATGCAGGCACGAGAAATTTTATTGGTGGACTTGCAACGGGTGCTACGCGAGGCTAATGACCAATCCAGAATACTCGCGCTTGACGTTCAATCAGCGACAGATGTCACACCATTTCGCTATGGAATTATAGAATATCGTTCGGCAGCGCAGACTGAACCGAACCTGCAAGATGAGAAATGGCAAAATTATGCAGATTTTAAATTGCGTAGTTTGCCTGATCATATTTCCTTTCAAATTCAGGCACTGGAACAGCAGCGTTATGCCAGGGCACAAAATCGTGACCTGACTCAGGCAAATTCACCTCAATTAATCTGGCTCGGCAATGGTGAAGTCAAACCGGTGCGGATTCAGTTCTTTTTAGAAGACCGTGAAGTGGGTGCTGCGATTGAGATTGATCATCTGGGTAAAATCAATGAAATCTAGATATTTCAAGCAGAATACTGGATTTGGTGCTATCAGGCCGAGTTTTACTCGACTTAATCGTGCCTCAGGTTTTACCTTATTGGAAGTTATGGTCGCCTTGGCAATTTTTGCGACCGCAGCCATAACCCTGACCAAAGTCGCGATGCAATATACCCAATCCACCTCGAATGCCATTCTACGTACCAAAGCACAGTTTGTTGCCTTAAATGAAGTGGCGCAAATGGAAATCAATCAGGAATGGATGGAAGGGACGGCTTCCAAACAGCTGACCCAGCAAGGTGAAACCTGGCAGATCGATAAACGCAGTGAACCGACGGTCAGTCCGAATGTTCAGCGAATCGAGCTGCAGGTGAGTCTGGTTAATCAGGACAGTGGTCAGGTGGAATCTGGTATCAGCAGCCTGATGTTCTTTAATCATCGTATGAACAATACTCCATGAAGTCTAAAGGATTTACTCTGGTTGAATTATTGGTCGCAATTGCGATCTTTGCAGTGCTGTCTGCTTTGGGTTGGAAAGTTTTTGATTATATTGTCAAAACGAAAGATCAGAATGTGATTCATGAACAGCGTTTAGGTCAGTTACAGCAAACCTATCAGCAGATTCTGCGAGATACCGTACAGGCAGTACCCTTAACGGCCAACATCAATGGCGATATTCAACCGGCTCTGGTGCTGCAGAACGGACGTTTTAACTTTAGTAAAACCGGGGTAACTGATCCTTTAGAAGAAGGGATTTCCCCAGATGAACGCATTGAATATCAGTACCGAGCCGATGAGCAGAAACTTTATCGCTTGAAATACCGGAATCTAAATCAGACAGGTCAAGATCAGCCCGAATCCAGTGTTTTATTGTCGGAAGTGGAACAATTCCAGATCGTCGTACTCAATCCGAATGAACTCACGCAATGGCCGGATACTTCTACTGATCTGAATCAGTTAGAGCATAAACAGCGTTTGCCTAAAGGGATTAAAATCAATTTAACCGTGAATGGCGTCAGTTATGAATGGATGTTCAGTTTATTAAATACGGACTTTTTGCTTGATACTCAGAACACCGGTCAACCCAGCTCAGAATAATAAGAAATGAAAATGAATAAAGCGATCATGATCAAACAGCAGCAGGGCATTGCACTGATTACCATTCTGGTGATGGTAGCGCTAGCGACTATTCTGGCGGCTACGATTGCGCAACGTCAAGCTGCAACTGCTGAAAGCACTGCCTATTTGATGCGACAAAACCAGTCCTTAATGTATGCCAAAAGTGCTGAGGCCTTTTTTTCTGAATTGCTGGTCGATGATGCTGAAAATGCCGCAGAGGTCGACCATCTGCAGGAAACCTGGGCGCAGCCCATGCCAGCTTTTCCGGTAGATGACGGTTATGTCTCCGGAATAATACAGGATGAATCAGGCAAGTTTAATTTAAATAGCCTGATTACTGCCGAAGGCGCAGTCAATGAAAATGCCAAAGCATGGTTCGAGCTGATTCTAAAACGTGCCAGTTTGCCGGAACAGCTCAGTGAAGCAGTCATTGACTGGCAGGATGCAGACGAGCTGGTCAGTGGGGGCATGGGCGCCGAATCTAACTATTATCAGGGCTTGCCCAATGCTGCTTTGCCACCGAATGCAAAATTTCACAGCGTAGAAGAATTAAAGCTGGTACGCGGTTTTGAAGAGAATAAATATAAGCTGATAGCACCTTATCTGAGTACTGCACCGGTGCAGGAGAGCCTGGTCAATATTAATACCGCTTCAGCTTTTCTTTTGGCTAGTATGGATGAAAAGCTGGATGTGAATGCAGTGCAGCAATTGCTGGATCAGCGTCAGGCCAATTTGGAGCACTTTTCCAATGTGACTGATCTGTGGTCACTGGAGCCTTTCGCTCAGGTCGATGCGGACAGGCGTAATTTGTTTAACAGTCTGCTTGGGGTGCAATCCAATTATTTTAAAGCCCGAATCGAAGTGGTTTTAAGTGAGCGTAAGCGCCAGTTTAGCAGCGATCTGGTTCGTCAGGACAAACAGGTTTATGTCGCTTACCGTAGCATGGCGCCATTTTAATTTTAGCTCATGAATTGTACAGGCTGGATAAGCGCAAATGCCGGGCTGATGCCTTTTCCCTATCATGCTAAACAGCAAAATTAATCCTCAAAGCTTTACTTTTGCTTTATAATCAAAATTAATTCACCTATTTTTTGACGACATTACGGCATATGTTAATTCGTAAGTTATTTAAGTTTGAGAATGCTCATATTGTGCGTAACTGCACGTCAGATCGCTGTAAGCGTTCGATCCATGGCCATAGTTATAAAGTCGAGTTATTGCTAAAAGCCTCGAAGCTAGATCATGGTCAAATGGTCTATGACTTTGGTCTGCTTAAAGGTGTGATTAAGGATTTCTTTGATTCTTTCGATCATGCCATCTGCTTTTGGCAAAATGACGATCCGGAATATATTCAGGCCTGCAAGAATTTCAGTGCGCGCTGGGTGTCTTTGCCGGTATCGCCATCAGCAGAACAGTTTTCACGTATTTTCTTCTTTCTGGCACAGCAGGTGCTGGCATCGACCGTGACTCAAAATGGTGAAGGCGATGTCGAAGTCTATTCTGTGATTGTGCATGAAACCGACACCGGCTATGCACAAAGCTTTTTAGAAGATATTCAAAATGAACAAATGGGCATCCTTAGTCTGGAGCAACTTGAGTTCTCTGAACAAGTGCAGGCTGAATGGACAGATCCGGACATGTTTGCCAAGCTCAAACAGGGCACACCATTTCATAACCCTACAGTAGATTTACAGGTACAGATTTAAAGTCTGCGTGACTTTAAATCCATTGACATAGATTTAGGATTGAAGAATGTCTTTAAATGAACAGCAACTGGCCAAGCTGAATAAAGTTCAGCTGGATGAAAGCTGGAAATATGGATTGAGTGAATTTTTGCTCAGTCCGAAAATGGATGAATTAAAAGCATTTCTCGTTGAAGAAAAAAAAGCAGATAAAATCATTTATCCTCCCAATCATCTGATTTTTAATGCGTTAAATACCACGCCGCTAGATCGGGTAAAAGTGGTAATTTTGGGGCAAGATCCTTATCATGGCCCAAATCAGGCGCATGGATTAAGCTTTTCCGTGCAAAAGGGGGTTGCATTACCACCATCTTTGCGTAATATTTTTCATGAGTTACATGCTGATGTTGGGGTTGAAAGACCGAAGCATGGTGACTTGACGCATTGGGCAGAGCAGGGTGTGCTTCTGTTAAATGCAGTACTGACCGTCGAAGCAGGTCAGCCAACTTCGCATCAGAAGCGCGGTTGGGAAGAATTTACCGATCACGTCATTGATGTATTAAATGAACAGCGTGAACATATTGTCTTTATTCTTTGGGGCGCATACGCACAGCGTAAAGGACAGCGCATTAATCAAGACAAGCATCTCGTGTTAAAGGCAGCACATCCATCGCCTTTGGCAGCAAACCGTGGTGGTTTTTTTGGTTGTAAAGTATTTTCAAAATCGAATAACTACCTCAAACAACATGGCATTGAGCCTATAGATTGGCAGCTGGACGCATGAAATATTCTCCCCTTACTAAACATTATCATCCGGATTTGATTGTTGAAGAAGCGCACAATGGTTGGCGTATCGTTCGTTTAAATCGCCCGAAATCTTTGCATGCTCTCGATGAATCGATTGCTTCCGCACTTCTGGAAGTATTTCAGGACTTTCATCATGATGATAGCGTCAAAGCCATCTGGCTGGATTCAACCACACCGAAAGCGTTCTGTGCGGGTGGGGATGTGCGTAAGCTGCGTCAGTTAGTGATTAATGATGAAGTCGCGGCTGCCAATAAATTCTTTGAACAAGAATATGCACTCGATCTGTTACTGCATAATTATGCCAAACCCGTTTTAGTCTGGGGTGAAGGTTATGTGATGGGTGGTGGCTTGGGCTTGTTTATGGCGGCGCCTTTCCGTTTAGTGACGCCATATTCACGTTTGGCAATGCCTGAAATCAATATCGGTTTGTATCCAGACGTGGGTGCAACCCGCTTCTTGGCAGATCGTGGTGCGATTGGTCTATTTACCGGCTTGACCGGTTCAATCATGACTGCTGCGGGCGCTTACGGGATTGGCTGGGCAACGCATATTTGTGATGCACAGCGTGATTCAGTTTTGGATAAAGTCATTAATATTGACTGGGAGCATTATCCTGCAGGTGACTTCCGTGCCATTGATGACACCCTGAATAGTATGCACCGTCCGGTCGGCCCGGGACCGTTGCAAAACTCTCTGGATGTGATTCATAGTGTTTGCCGTGGTGTCAACTTTGAGCATGATTATGAGTCGATTATTGGCCTGAGTGACGCACGCAGTGACTGGTTGCGTCAGGCCAGTGAAAACCTGAAAAAAGGTTCGCCAACTACTGCAGCCTTGACCTGGCTATTGTGGCAATGGGGTAAGCAGATACATTCCTGGAATGAAGTTTTCGAACTGGAAGTTCAGATCTCGGACTGGAAAATTCGTCATCATGACTTTGTTGAGGGTGTACGAGCACGTCTGGTCGACAAAGACCTTAGTCCTGAGTGGAAAAAAGGTGCAGATATGAGCTTGAAAGGGATCCTGTCTGGGAATCCTCCAGTTACGACTATTGAAAGCTGGAATGAGCTGCTCAAGCATTATGGTGTGATTTAAGCTTCAATGTCCGAAACACAATTTACAGATGAATACTGGATGCAGCGTGCTTACGAGCAGGCTGCACTTGCTGCTGCACAGGGAGAAATTCCTGTGGGGGCAATTATCGTCAGTCAGAATCAGATCATTGGCCAAGGATTTAATGCGCCCATCTCGTTGAATGATCCGACTGCGCATGCCGAAATTGTTGCACTACGTGATGCGTGTCAAAACCTCCAAAATTATCGGTTACCTGATGATGCGGTGCTCTATGTGACTCTTGAGCCGTGCACCATGTGTGTCGGTGCACTGGTGCATTCGCGGGTTTCGCGAGTGGTATTTGGTGCATTTGAAGCGAAAGCGGGTTCATTGGTGAGTGCGCGTCAACTGTTTGAAACCGGTTATTATAATCACGTATTTCCTTTCCAGGCAGGCTGCATGCAGCAGCAATGTTCTGAACAGCTGAGTGCATTTTTTAAGTTGCGCCGCGAGCAGAAACGAGAACTCAAGTTACAAGAAAAGTTATTAAATACGCAGAAATAAATCTGCTTTATCCGCTAAAATTTGCTTACTTTCAAATATCTGCAATCTTCAGGAACAATAATGAACAGCATTCAAGTAAAAAAAGAATTTCCGGCAGCGCTTGATGATGTCTTTAATTTGATGTCCAAGCATGACACCTATAATATTGCCTTCGCACCGATGCAGGTCGAACGAATCAAGGATTCTGCGGATGCTGAACATCCTGATGGACTCGGTTCGGTACGTGCAATGGGTATGGGGCCAATAAAGCCGCTGAAAGAACAAATTACCTTGTTCGAGCCAAATAATCGCATCGAATACCAGATTATTAAAAATCCGTTAATCAAGCATCATTTGGGTATTATTGAATTTGAAGCACTGGCTGATGACAAAACGCTAGTAACTTATACGATTGAATTGCAGGCACGTGCGCCTTTTGTGAGTAAATTAATCCTTGCACAGTTACAGGCAGCGATTAAACTAGGCCTGACAAAACTCGCAAAATCTGTTTAAACAACAACGGGAAAGCAATGACAGTTCAAATTATTACCATTGATGGTCCAAGTGGGTCTGGCAAGGGCACGTTAGCAGCGAAACTGGCTGCACATTATCAGTTTCACTTATTGGATTCTGGTGCTTTATACCGCCTTTTGGGTTTGTCATTGCATCACCATGATTTGCTGGATTCTCTAGACACGAAATTGCCAGAATGCGTACAAATCGCAACAAATTTAGATATCCAGTTTGTCAGTACCGACACCGGGGTGCAGGTGTGGCTGGATGGTGAAGATGTGTCCCAAACTATTCGCACTGAACGGGTAGGAGAGTTTGCTTCAAAAGTTGCAGCAATTCCTGAGCTTAGAACAGCGTTGGTTTCACGCCAACATGCCTTTGCGCAGGCACCGGGTCTGGTAGCAGACGGACGCGATATGGCGACAAGTATCTTCCCGAACGCCCAGGCAAAAATATATTTGACGGCCTCGGCTGAATCCCGTGCGCAAAGACGTGTAAAGCAGTTGCAGGGCATGGGGCTGGATGTTAAAATAAGCGACATTTTAGCTAATATCATCGCTCGCGATAAACGAGATATGGAACGCACTGTCGCTCCACTCAAGCCTGCGGATGATGCTTACATTATCGATAGTTCAGATTTGAATATCGATGAAGTATTCCAGCTGATGACCACTTATGTGGATCAGCAGTTAGCAAACTAACCCAATTTTATCAGCAAACGCATAGCTTGATCAGTTTTATATGGACTATGTAGATGCTTAATTAAACCGGCCTTGTCTGATCCAAGACCGCTGACTTTATCGGAAATATCATGACCGAATCTTTTGCAGCCCTCTTTGAAGCAAGCGAATTAAACCTCAACGTTGAAAAGGGTGCAGTTATCCAAGGCGTTGTAGTAAGCATTGACTCTGATTGGGTAACTGTTGACACTGGCCTTAAATCTGAAGGCGTTGTTGACCGTGCTGAGTTCTTAAATGAACAGCGCGAACTTGAAGTTCAAGTTGGCGACACTGTAGACGTAGTTGTTGAAGCACTTGACAATGGTATGGGTCAAACAGTTCTTTCTCGCGAAAAAGCTAAACGCGCAGAAACTTGGACTAAACTTGAAAAAATCTTTGAAGACGGCGAAATCGTTACTGGTGTTATCTCTGGTAAAGTTAAAGGTGGTTTCACCGTTGACATCGGTCCAGTACGTGCGTTCCTTCCAGGTTCTTTAGTTGATACTCGTCCTATTCGTGATACTACTCACCTAGAAGGCAAAGAGTTAGAATTCAAAGTAATCAAACTTGACGCTAAACGTAACAACGTTGTTGTTTCACGTCGTGCTGTTATGGAAGCTGAATCTTCAGCTGACCGTGAAGCTCTTCTTGCTCAGCTTGAAGAAGGTCAAACAGTTACTGGTACGATCAAAAATCTTACTGACTACGGTGCATTCGTTGACCTTGGCGGTATTGATGGTCTTCTTCACATCACTGACATGGCTTGGAAACGCATCAAGCACCCTTCAGAAGTTGTTGAAGTTGGTCAAGAAGTTACTGTTAAAGTACTTAAATTCGACCGCGAACGTAACCGTGTTTCTCTAGGTCTTAAACAACTTGGCGAAGATCCATGGTTAGCGATCATGAACCGTTACCCTAAAGGTTCAATCGTTAAAGCGCGCGTAACTAACCTGACTGACTACGGTTGTTTCGCTGAAATCGCTGAAGGCGTTGAAGGTTTAGTACACGTTTCAGAAATGGATCACACTAACAAAAACATCCACCCATCTAAAGTTGTTCAGATTGGTGACGAAGTTGATGTTATGGTTCTTGAAGTTGATGAAGAACGTCGTCGTATTTCTCTTGGTATCAAACAAACTCGTGCTAACCCATGGGAAGAGTTTGCTAAAGATCACGACAAAGGCGAAAAAGTTTCTGGTACGATCAAATCTATCACTGACTTCGGTATCTTCATCGGTTTGCCAGGCGGTATCGACGGTCTAGTTCACTTGTCTGATATTTCTTGGAACGAACAAGGCGAAGAAGCGATTCGTCGTTACAAGAAAGGCGACACTGTTGAAGCGGTTATCCTTTCTGTAGACGCTGAAGGCAACCGTATCAGCCTTGGCATCAAGCAAATGAACAACGATCCGTTCAATGACTTCCTTGCTGCTAACGAACGCGGTGCGTTGGTTAAAGGTACTGTAACTGCAGTTGACGCTAAAGGCGCTACTATTAAGTTAGCTGACGAAGTTGAAGCGACTCTGAAAGCATCTGAAATCAACCGCGATCGCGTTGAAGATGCAACTAAGTTCCTTGAAGTTGGTCAAGAAGTTGAAGCGAAGATCATCAACGTAGATCGTAAATCTCGCGCAATCAACTTGTCTATCAAAGCGAAAGACGAAGCTGAAGAGAAAGAAGCAGTTGCTAACTTGAAAACAGCTCCTGCTGGTCAAGACAATGGTCCTAAGACGATTGGTGACCTGATTAAAGCTCAAATGGGCAACTAAGTAAGCGTTTGAATTGTATTGTTAATGTAAGTTAACTAATACTTTTTATACAAATACTGTAAACGGTAGCGTAGTATTTAATTATTGCGCTACCGTTTTGTATTTAAACAGGTTATTATCGGGAAATAGATCCCAAGTAGCTTGATAATTAAAGAGGTCGCAGATGACTACTGAAGCACTTAATAAGTCTGACTTAATAGAGCGTATTGCGTTAAAAAATCCGCATTTGGCTGAGCCTTTAGTGGAAGAAGCAGTTAAAATTATGATTGATCAAATGATAGAAGCATTATCAACTGACAATCGTATCGAGATTCGTGGATTTGGTAGTTTTGCATTGCATCACCGTGAACCGCGCGTAGGTCGTAACCCTAAAACTGGTAAATCAGTAGAAGTGGCTGCAAAAGCAGTTCCGCACTTTAAACCAGGCAAGGCACTTCGTGACGCTGTGAACGAGTCTGCACAAAAATAATTGTAAATATTTTGCGGGGTGTTCATGCGTTACGTTCTGGTCATTCTTTTATTGGTACTGTTTGGTTATTCATTAGCTTTGGTTTTGCAAAACGGTACCGAATTGTCAGTGGACTTGTTATTTACTCAAGTTCCCGCAATGCGCCTGGGATTATTACTTCTCCTCACGTTATCTTTAGGTGTCGTTTTGGGCCTGTTATTGGGCGTTCAGATCTTCCGGGTTTTTCAGACGAATTGGGAAATTAAACGACTGCGTAAAGACATTGAACATCTACGTAAGGAACAGTTGAATACAGCCAAGTTAATGGCCGCTGAAGCAGCAGCCCATACCCGGCATGAAAAAACTGTATTAGATATTACCAATGAAAATCAAAGCCCATTATAATGGGCTTATTTTTTGCCTATATGAAGGGGTAATCTCTTGAGTATCATCGTCGCACTAGATGCCAAAAGCCAATTTGATGCCTTAGCCATTGCAGAACAGTTAGATCCTGCCTTGTGTCGACTTAAAGTTGGTAAAGAGTTATTTACCCATGAAGGTCCAATTATTGTCAAAGCACTTCAAGATAAAGGCTTTGCTGTATTTCTGGATCTGAAATTTCATGATATTCCAAATACAACAGCACAGGCAGTATGCGCGGCAGCAGATTTGGGTGTGTGGATGGTCAATGTGCATGCCTCAGGTGGCCGCAAGATGATGGAAACCTGTGTAGAGCGTTTGCAAGCAGGTAATTATAAAACTCAGTTGATTGCAGTGACTGTATTGACGTCAATGGGCCGTGAAGACTTGAAAGATATTGGTCTGGATATTGAGCCAAATGAGCATGTAAAACGTCTGGCACAACTGACCAAAGACAGTGGTCTAGATGGGGTGGTTTGCTCAGCTCAAGAAGCGAAAATGTTACGTGAAACGATTGGAAAAGACTTTGCATTAGTGACACCCGGCATTCGTCCAGAAGGGTCGAATGCAGATGACCAGAAACGTATTGTGACACCGAAACAGGCAATGCTAGATGGCTCAACACATCTGGTAATTGGTCGCCCGATTACCCAGTCTAAAAATATGCGTCAGACTTTGAAAGATATTTTGGCAACGCTTTAATACGGTTTGAATGACAGAAAGCCTTTCAGTCGAAAGGCTTTTTTTATATATTGAAAAAATGGTTATAAAATAAAAAGGAAAAATGATGACTTCATCTGAACCACAATTAGAAAAAGTACAGAATGACGTGATTCAAAATATTCAACAGGCGGAACAGCTTAAGCAACAAGAATAGCAACAACAGCAGGCAAGCTCAGCAGATCGGACAGCGGGGATCGATGTGGTCAGTTTGGCATCTGATGCCATCAGTCTTGCTTCGGATGTTATTGAAACAGTAGGCGATGCCTTAAGTGATATTGATTTAAGTTTTAGTCAGCCCTCCCGGCCTTCTTGCTTGTGCTTCGTTTTAAGATTCTGGTTTAGAGCTTACTCAAGGAGGAGAGGTCCCTCTTTATAAAAAAGGGATTTAGTGAGATTGAGAAAGCGATAAAACAATTAAATCGCTGCCAGTACACTCACCGTGACTGGTGCTAACAGTGACAAAATAAAACCACTGACCATAGCATGTGGAATAAAATCATGCCCGCAAGCCTGTTTAACCATCGGTAAAGTCACATCCATTGCAGTTGCCCCCGCGGCGGAAATGGCCGACCTTGGATATCTCCAGCCCAGACAATACATCAGTAAGATGGCGAAAATTTCTCTAAACAGGTCATTCATCAGCGCGATACTGCCGAGTTCTGCATTTCTGAGTTCTGTCACGACAACGCCTGACATTGAGTAAAATCCATAGCCTTGTGACAGCATGATCAAATCTTTCAGACTGATGTCGGTGTTCCAGAATGAATAAAGCATGACCGCGAATAATGAACCGAAAATACAACCGATTGGAACTAAGAGAATTTTAAAATTTAACCAGGAACGATCTAAAGGTGAATAAGCCAGATCCAGGCCAATCATGAACATAAATACCAGCAACAAATGCCAGGTGCTGATTTGCAAGGATAGATCAAACAGACTCAAGCCCGCATGTAAAAAGTATCCACCTGCGAGAGCCAAAAAGGCATAGCTCATATTCAGCAAGGATTTAACTACCAGATCGACGGATACCCGACCAGAACTAGGAAGATAACCTGCCCATTTAAATAGTAGATAACAAAATGCAAAAGCACCGAGCGAGGTCAGAAAGGCAATACTGATCGACGTACTTAAAATCTGTAGGGGATGCTGTAATTCATCTACCAGTTGTGAAAATTCAAAGGCAATTGCAATCAATAAAACGTAGCTAAAATAGGGTAATAGCTTGAAACAGATTTTAATAATCGAAAGTGGAATTCGTTTTGCCATGGCAAAACCGAGTGCTAGACAGAATAAAAGCTGAAAGATAAGCCAAAGCGATTGCATAAATTTAATGGATTGAAAAAATTACCTATAAATTATGCCACCGCTTGATGTCAGATGGTAAAAAGCTTTTAGGCGACTTTATTCAATAATCGATAATCTGCGACATTTGGTTTTTTTGTTTTGAGCCAGTATTTCCAGGTATAAGTTGGCCATAAGGCAAAGTTCTTGCCGCCTTCCTGCTGATACCAGCTGACACAGCCAGATTGCCACACGGTCTTTTCAAACATATGTTGTACCTGCTGATTAAATGTATCCTGTGCCTGGTCTTTGACCATGATGGCATCACTTTGGGATTGATCGACCAGTTGCATCAATTGCAAAATATATTCAACTTGTGCCTCAATCATAAAAATGACAGAGTTGTGTGCCAATAGGGTATTTGGCCCCGGTAACTGAAACAGGTTTGGAAAGTCTTTCACGCAAATTCCATAATAGCTTTCAGCACCTTGTTTCCACATTTCATTCAGTTCTACGCCATCAAGCCCGGTACATTGAAAATTCTTCATATAGATACGTGGATCGGTAATGAATCCGGTGCCATAAATCAGACAGTCAATCGGCCGCTCTTTTCTATCTTGTGTAATGATACTGTGTTCAGTCAGTTCCTGAATCTTCTCGGTCACCAGTTCCACATTATGGCGGTTAAACGTCGGGAAGTATTTATTTGAAACCAGAATACGTTTGCAGCCCATGATGTAATCGGGAGTTAGTTTTTTGGCCAATTCAGGGTTTTTGACCTCATATTTAATGAATAGTTCTGCCAGTTTTTGGGTGAATTTCATAATGCCCGGTTTGACAATCGGTACCACACGCGATTCATTTGACCAATACAGGCGGGCACGGTGTAGCTTTCTAAACCAGTCATATTTTTTAAAGAGTTTCTTTTCAAGATTCGGGTAGGCACGTTCATCCCGAGGAATGACCCAAGCCGCAGTACGTTGCATGACATACAGTTGTTTGCATTTCGGGGCAATTTCTGGAATATATTGAATGGCACTGCCACCTGTACCAATCGATGCGACATTTTTGCCAGTCACATCATAAGTGTGATCCCATTGCGCAGAATGAAAGACTTTACCTTGGAATTTCTCAATACCAGGAATATGTGGAATTTGGGGGATATGCAATGGCCCAGAAGCGAAGATAACGAACTGGGCTTCAAGGATACTTTGATCCTGTAGCTGTAATTGCCATAGACAGCGTTCTGCCTGGTAATGCGCTGCCAGTACCTCGGTATTTAAACGGCAAAAAGCACGCAGGTTATAATCGGTCACCAGATCCTGAATATAAGAAAATATCTCGGGTGCTTCCGCATAACGCTTGGACCAATTACTTTTTGGAGCAAATGACAAGGAATACAAATGTGATTGCACGTCACAGGCTGCTCCAGGGTACTGATTGTCCCGCCAAGTTCCGCCAAAATCGCTCCCTTTTTCCAGAATAATAAAGTCATAAATACCATGCTGTTGTAAACGTATTGCCATGGCAATACCGCCGAAACCAGCTCCAATAATGGCAACTTTGGTATGAGGGGGGGAGCGTGTAGCGGTGGCATGATCTAGCATCAGTACATTCCTTACTTATTTTAATGTTGGATATTTATCGTAATTTGCTCCTTGGTGATTAGACAGAAAATTGATCTAAACGGCAATAGCCGACACATTATTTTTATAGTACAACTAGAGCAATCACATTGTATTTGTATGGTTATGAAACGTTCTGTTCTCAGTCTGATGTATTTGATTCAAGGGATGCGCAAGGCTGGCATGGAAGTCGATCAGAAACTGCAAAACATTGGACTGCGTGTAGATGCCTTTGATCCAAGCTCGGTGATCCATCCGAGTCTGGAACATGATGTGCTTAAGGTGGTAGGACAGGAAATCCAACCTGAACAGGGATTATTGATTGGCCAGCATTATGCTTTGGCAGGTTATGGTCCCTTACTCATGTTGCTGGTGACCAGTCCTACGGTACGTGATGCACTGAATCAGGTGATCCGTTTTCAGCAGTTGAAGCATCTGACCGGTCAGTTGGCCTTGCAGCAAAGCGAGCATCATAGCGCGCTGTGTTATCGGGCCAAGCAGCAAGATGATCATTTGGGAATGTTGCTGGCACAGGCGGAGATTTCCGGGACGTTTAAGTTTATCCGGGAAATTTACAAATTGATGGGCTTATCCAAACCTGATTTGCGGATCGAGTTGCCATTTGCCTATCCAGAAGATCTGACTACCTTAAAGGTCTACCATGATTATTATGGAACACAGGTACAGTTTGATGCATCTCGGGCAGCATTCTGGTTTGATGAAGCAGTGCTGGATATTAAAATTCCCTCTGCGGATGCGGTGACTTTTGCCGTTTATGAAGCCAAATGTCTGGCTGAACTGGAACGTTTGCAACAGGATGAGCAGACGCCGACTGTGGTGCAGCGCGTGCAGGATTATCTGGAAATCCAAAGCGGCCTGATGCCGAGCATGGCTGAAACAGCACAAGCGCTGAATATCCCGGAACGAACCTTACGGCATCAGTTACAGCAGTGTGATACCAGTTATAAGCAGATTCGCGAAGAAATTATTAAAGATAAAGCTTTGCGACTGATTGAATACAAACAGTATTCGATTGAAATGATTGCAGAATTATTAGGCTATTCCGAGCCGGCTGCTTTTAACCATGCCTTTAAACGCTGGTTTGGGCAAAGTCCTCGGCAATATATAAAATAGCCTAAGCTTGTTTATGCCAAAGTGTTATAGCGTGTTGATTAAACTCCGCTATAATTAAATTGATCCCAAATAGTACGAAATTCTATGTCCGATTTTAATTCACAGCACAGCACCGCTTTTAGTCCGATTTCTCCTGCAGAACGTTATGCACAAGCGATCTCTTCGGGACAGTTTATGCCTGATGAAGCACAGGCAATGGCAGTACATGAACTGAATCGTGTCTGGCTGGAATTGATTCAGCGTTTTAAGGCATCGAAAAAAGCATTTCGCCGCTTTCGCCGTCAGACATCTCCGAAAGGGGTGTACATGTGGGGTGGTGTGGGGCGTGGAAAAACTTGGTTAATGGATCAGTTTTACGATTCGATTCCGTTTCGCCGTAAAACCAGGATGCATTTTCACCATTTTATGCAGCATGTGCATCGTGAGTTAAACAAATTATCCGGACAGCGTAATCCGCTAGATATCGTGGCGGATCGAATTTATAAAGAAGCGGTCATCATCTGTTTTGATGAATTTTTTGTGTCTAACGTGACGGATGCAATGATCCTGAGCGATCTGTTCCAGAAGCTGTTTGAACGTGGTATCACCTTGGTCGCTACTTCGAATATCGCACCGGACGGTTTATATAAGAACGGCATTCACCGTGACCGTTTTATGCCTACCATCGAACTGGTCAAGAAAAACTGTGTGGTCTTAAATGTCGATGCCGGAGTCGATTACCGTCTACGGGTTTTGAAACAGGCACAACTGTTTAAATTCCCGTTAACACATGATCATAAAAACTGGATTGCTCAACGTTTTAGCGCCTTGACCCAGACTCAGACCTGTTCTGAAGAGCCGATTATTATCAACAACCGTATTGTTGAAACCGTGTCACATACTGAAGATGTATTGTGGTGCGAGTTCTCTGAACTGTGTTTAAAGCCACGTAGTCCGGCTGATTTTATTGAAATCGCCAATATTTATAATACGGTTTTGGTCAGCAATGTGCCGCACCTGACCGATTTTCTGAATGATGGAACACGCCGTTTTATTTATCTGGTGGATGAATTTTATGACCGCGGCGTCAAGTTGCTCTTAACCTCGGAAGATAATATCGTGGATATTTATCAAGGTGAGAAACTGGCCTTTGAAATTGAACGGACCCGTTCCCGTTTACTAGAAATGCAGTCGGATGAATACCTAAATTCTGAACATCGCCAGATTGAGAAAATCGCTTCTGTGAACGGAGAGTAAGAATAAAAGCGCTGGTCATTCACCAGCGCTTTTTTTATAAAAATAGGTACTTAAATTATCGACAAGCCTGATCAAACATGGCTTAATCTTGATCTAAATATGATCGTGTATAACTAGAATGCATAATTTTTACTCGAAAATCTGAACTTAAGTCTAATTTCTACATTTCGAAAACTTTATACACTGTCATTAGGGTATTTAGCAGAATGATATCTATTTGTAACTGAGAAAGATCAAATATGTTTATGAGGGTATTCATATTGGAAAAAATGCTCAGTATTTAGCAATGTGATAATACTATTCAGCTAGATTTTAATCGGTATACTAGAATCTCTTGTATAAAAAGTAGCAATATCAGGAAAGACAATGACTGCACGTATTCAAAAAGGCAAGTTAGCGATTGCTAAAGAACTTTACGATTTCATCGAAAATGAAGCACTACCAGGTTCTGGTTTAGACAGCGAAACATACTGGAAAAACTTTGAACAAGTCGTTGTTGATCTTAGCCCTAAAAATAAAGCACTTTTGGCTAAGCGTGATGACATTCAGGCGAAAATTGATGAATGGCACCGCAATAACACATTTGAATTACAAGCTTACAAAGCTTTCTTGACTGAAATTGGCTACTTGTTACCAGAAGTAGAAGATTTTCAAATCAGCACTCAAAACGTAGACGAAGAAATTGCAGTACTGGCAGGTCCACAGTTGGTTGTACCGGTACGTAATGCACGTTACTGCTTGAACGCTGCAAACGCACGTTGGGGTTCTTTGTACGATGCACTTTATGGTTTCGACGTCATCTCTGAAGAAGATGGTGCGGAAAAAGGCAAAGGCTATAACCCGAAACGTGGTGAAAAAGTTGTCGCATTTGCCAAGAATTTCCTCGACGAAACTTTCCCATTCGCACAAGGTTCGCATGCAGACGCAACTCAATACGCAGTTGAAGCTAATGCACTGGTTGTTACCCTAAAAGATGGTTCAAAAACAACTGTGGCAGATGCGGCTAAATTCGTTGGCTACAATGGCGAAGCTTCAGCACCGACTGAAATCGTATTTAAAAATAATGGCCTGCACGCTATTGTGCAAATTAATGCCAGTAGCCCGATTGGCCAAACTGATGCCGCTGGTGTAAAAGATGTGGTTCTTGAAGCTGCGGTTACGACCATTCAGGACTTGGAAGACTCGATTGCAGCCGTTGACGCTGAAGAAAAAGTGGAAGGCTACCGTAACTGGTTAGGCCTGATGAAAGGTACTTTAGAAGAGTCTATTGAGAAAAACGGTAAAACTGTTACCCGTAAACTGAATGAAGACCGTACTTTCAAAAATGTAGAAGGTGGTGAAACTAAAGTTCACGGCCGTTCATTGATGTTGCTGCGTAATGTTGGTCATTTAATGACAAACCCTGCGATTCTGGTAGATGGCGCAGAAATCTATGAAGGCATCATGGATGCATTGGTTACGCCATTATTGTCTTTTGCAGACATCAAAGGTGAAAACACCATCAAGAACTCGCGTCAAGGTTCAATGTATATCGTTAAGCCGAAAATGCATGGTCCTGAAGAAGTGGCATTTGCCGTTGAATTGTTTGAACGTGCAGAACAGGCACTCGGCTTACCTGCAAAAACTTTAAAAATCGGGATTATGGATGAAGAACGCCGTACTTCTGTGAACTTGAAGAACTGTATTGCACAAGCCAAAGATCGTACTATCTTCATCAATACAGGTTTCATGGACCGTACTGGTGACGAAATCCATACCTTTATGGAAGCTGGTCCATTCGTTCGTAAAGGCGAAGTAAAAGGCCAAATCTGGTTCCCGGCTTATGAAAACCGTAACGTGATGATTGGTCTGCAAGCAGGTTTACGTGGTAAAGCACAGATTGGTAAAGGCATGTGGCCAAAGCCAGACATGCTGCTTGACATGTACAAAACGAAAACTGAACATCCTGAAGCGGGGGCGAGCTGTGCATGGGTTCCATCACCTACAGGTGCGGTGATTCACGCGATTCACTATCACCAGATTAATGTTGCAGACCGTCAGCAAGAGCTATTGTCGACTCAACCTTTATCTCTGGATGATTTGTTGACACCGCCATTGGCGAAAGACACCAACTGGTCTGAAGAAGAAAAAACCAAAGAACTCGAAAATAACTGTCAAGGTATCTTGGGTTATGTCGTTCGTTGGGTAGATTTGGGTGTAGGTTGTTCTAAAGTGCCAGACATCAATGATGTCGGTTTAATGGAAGATCGTGCGACTCTACGTATTTCTTCACAACACGTTGCGAACTGGTTGCGTCACGGTATCGTAAGTCGTGAGCAAGTAGAAGAAGTGATGCAACGTATGGCGAAAATTGTGGATGAGCAAAATGCCAATGATCCACTGTATACGCCAATGTCTGCTGACTTTGCCAACAATATTGCGTTCCAGGCAGCATCTGACCTGATTTTTAAAGGTGGTGAGCAGCCATCAGGTTATACCGAGCCGCTTCTGCACGCAGCGCGTTTAAAGTTAAAAGGTTATACAGGTGACTAATCCTGTCTAGCTTAAAAAAGCCTCTTCGGAGGCTTTTTTATTGTCTAATGGTAAGCCGTCGTTGTTTTGACTAGAAATTTTCCAGTTGAACTCTTAAAGTGGGGCAAAGCATGTGAGGAAACAATAAAATGACAACGGTATATCAAAATTTAGACCAGCAGTTTATTCATGGTCAGTGGCAAGCTGGTACTTCAACCAGAACAATAAAAAATATAAACCCCTATACCCAGAGCGAAATTTTTAGTATGCCAGCTGCCAGTTCTGTCGATGTCGACAGTGCTTATACCGCAGCAGAGCAGGCTTTCCAGCAGGGGGGCTTGAAATCCATTGAAGTACGTAAAACAGTGCTGCAAAATTTAATCGCGATCATTCAGCAGCGTCGGGACGAAATCATTGACTGGCTCATTATTGAATCAGGCAGTACGCGCATTAAAGCCGGCGTTGAGGTGGATGCTGCTCTGGGCATCATTCAGGAAAGTCTGGCTTTTCCAGACTGGATCCAAACAGAACAGCTGGAAAGTAAGGATCCGGCACGTAAAAGTATGGTTTTGCGCAAGCCCTTAGGCGTGATTGCTGTCATTAGTCCATGGAACTTTCCATTTCATTTATCCTTACGCTCAGTGGCGACTGCAATTGCCTGTGGTAATACCGTTGTATTGAAGCCGGCCAGTGATACCCCGGTGACTGGCGGCACCTTAATTGGTAAATTATTTGAAGAGGCAGGTTTGCCTGCAGGTGCACTGAATATTGTTGCCGGTGCTGGCAGTGAAATCGGGGATTATTTTGTTGAGCATTCAGTGCCGAAAATGATTTCATTTACCGGCTCCACCGAAGTGGGAAAAAGTGTTGGCAGTAAGGCTCTAGCCAGTTCGAGAATCAAACGTCTGGCACTTGAACTGGGTGGCAATGCACCTTTGGTCATTCTGGATGATGCCGATCTTGATCTTGCGGTTGAACTAACGCTGATGGGGCGTTTTATGCATCAGGGACAAATTTGCATGAGTACTAACCGGGTCATTGTCGATGCCTCTATCCATGATGCTTATGTAGATAAGCTCCTGGATCGGATCAAAATGATTCCGGTGGGTGATCCAAATCTGGAAGATACCGTGATCGGTCCGATCATTAATCAGAGTCAGGTTGAAAAGCATCAACAGATCATTCAAACAGGCAGCGAGCAGGGCGCACAACTGGTGTATGAAGGAGGAATTGAAGGGAATCTGGTCTATCCGCATATTTTTATTGATGTCGCGGAAGATTCCGATCTGGCGCAGCAAGAAAGCTTCGGTCCGATTTTACCTATCTTAAAAGCCCGGAATGAAGCACATGCTTTAAACCTGGCCAATGCGACCGAGTTTGGTTTATCCAGTGCAGTATGTACCTCAAACATCGAGCGAGGCAGCGCGTTTGCCGCACAACTGGATATCGGTATGACACATATTAATGGCATTAGTGTGGCAGACCAGTCAAATGCACCCTTTGGCGGCGAGAAAAATTCAGGATTGGGTCGTTTCAATGGTCGCTGGATTTTTGAAGAGTTTACCCGGACACATTGGTTGACGGTACCGAATTCATAACAGTCAACGCGCCTAAAACTATAGAAATACGACAGGCTTCGACTTGGCATCACGGTATAATGTTATGGTCGAATGATTTACATATATGAACCATGTGCGCCAATTTTAAGCCTTTAACCTTAGAGCAGTTGCATAATCTGGGATTGCCAGAAATTCCTTTTGAATATCCAGAGGAGGTCTATCCCAATTATGCTACACCGCTTTTGTTTCATTCAGCTCAAGGACTGGAATGGCGTTCCGTGAATTTTGGACTCATTCCGAAATGGGCAGAAGACAAAACTATAGGTACCAAGACCTATAA
This sequence comes from Acinetobacter sp. TWP2-2-3, assembly GCF_049896445.1. Taxonomy (GTDB): domain Bacteria; phylum Pseudomonadota; class Gammaproteobacteria; order Pseudomonadales; family Moraxellaceae; genus Acinetobacter. The sequence goes on along the minus strand of NZ_JAFCUI010000006.1, from coordinate 138,203 downwards.
CGCCAGAAATGAAACCTTACTGCAAAGGCCCACCTTCGCTGAAGCCACCGCCAAATGTCATTTTGGCGTCATTCCGGTATCGGAATTTTATGAGTCCAAATATTTTGACAATAAACCGCAGCGTTGGGGTGTAAGACGTAAAGATGGTCAGGCGACTTTTATTGCAGCTGTGTATGAGATTGCTCGGGTACAAGGGGAAATTGTACGCTCTGCCAGTATGATTACCATGGATGCAATTGACCATCCCATGATGAAGGAGTTTCATGAGCCGGGTAATATCAAACGCTCGGTTATTGTGATTCCACAGCAGCGACTGCAAGAATGGCTAACGCTAAGGCATCCGGATATTCGTAGCTTTGTAGAGGGCTTTCCGGTAGAAGATTTTGAATGCTCACATGTACCAAAAGAAAAAATCAAAAAAGTCAGTCCACAACTGAACTTTTTTGATTTTTAGAAAGCTCTGGCGAATTATTAATTATTATAAAGTATGCGCCAATTCGCCAGCGTCTATTTAAAATAAAAAGTAGGTCTTTAACGAGCTAAATTTTTGAAAATATGACGTAAACTTTCCATGGTTTTTTCAATTTGCAAAGGCGTCAGGCCTTCAAATGACTGTTCCAGTACGACATTGGTCAGATCATTGATCTTATGTGTCATTTGCATGCCTTTGTCAGTCAAAAATACTCGGGTAATCCGTGCGTCATCCTCACATGAATAGGTTTCAACCAGACCTTCGTCTTTTAAGCGGTAGACAATTTTAGTCGTGGTCGACATTTTAGAAACAACCATCTCTGACAAATCAGAAACACTGGCATGCGGTTTGGCTTTTAGTGCAAGAAGGATGCGGCGGCGGGAATTGTCAACACCATACTTTTTTAGTGCATGATCGACATTAACGACGTATTGAGCATGAACCTGAGTTACCCAATAATATGGAAAGTTTTCTAAATTAAATTCTTCCGTACACGGCAAAAATTTTGCATATTTCTTAGTCATGAAATGTTCCTTGTATTTATTTTTCTAGGGCCCGTTCATTTTATGAAAAAGTTTATGCATATTTCAACCTTTATTTTAAAAATGTTAAAGCGCTAACACTTTTTAGTTTTGCTTAACATCCCAAGGAGTTGATCAGTTCTGCATGTGAGCCTTATCTGGCGCGAAGATTGTTCTTTAAAATCGGATGAAAGGCGATAATATTTTGTATAAATTTAATTCCTCATTATGTATTTCGTGAGTAGAAATGTTTTCCAAGACTTTTTATTGTTCTTAAGCAGCCTGTCTGAATAGGTTTTAATGCAAATAATTGTATTTCAATAAATTAATCGATTTAAGAAATATAGGGTGATTGAGTGGTTTTAGTCAATATAGTAAATGATTATTTACAGCTATATTTTTAAGTGATTGTTCTTTCAATAAAAAAATAGTTTATGCTCTAATCTTTAAGTGACCTTAAAAGTAATGGTCTAATCAAACTAAATTCTGTTTATTTTTAATTCAATTCGAATAAATGATGTAGAAAAAATTAAAATTAATCAGTTTCAGCATCAATCAGTTGATCATAAAAGTCTCAATAAAATCATGATCATGTAATTTTTTTGTAAATTAATACATTACAAAATACTCAGTTTATGCATAATGGAATAGTCTTAAGTTGCATAGGTTAAATTTTAATGGATCCCTCGCCGTGCGTTGATCTTCCATCTCTATTTCTAGCTTACTCGAACGGGGTCATTCTCTAATGGAATTTTTATTAGATCCCGGAATCTGGGTAGGTTTAATTACTCTTATTATTCTTGAAATTGTTTTAGGTATTGATAACCTAGTCTTCATTGCCATTCTGGCTGAAAAACTTCCTCCTGAACAACGCGATAAAGCACGTGTTATTGGTTTGTCTCTCGCATTATTCATGCGTCTAGGCCTGTTATTTGCCATTGCCTGGTTGGTCACTTTGACACAACCATTGATTACTGTGTTTGACTGGACCTTCTCCGGTCGGGACCTGATCTTGTTATTTGGTGGCTTGTTCCTGGTGTATAAGGCCGTTACTGAGCTGCATGAAAAGATTGAAGGTAAACCTGAAGTCACAGTGTCTACCAATGTGGTATATGCAAGTTTCACTGCTGTTGTTGCACAGATTGTTGTTTTAGATGCTGTTTTCTCTTTAGATTCAGTGATTACCGCCATTGGTATGGTCGACAATATTTATGTCATGATGGCTGCCATGATTGTTGCAATGGGCGTGATGCTATTGGCATCGAAACCATTGACCAATTTTGTGAACCGTCATCCAACCGTGGTGATTCTGTGTTTAAGCTTCCTACTTTTGATTGGTATCAGTCTAATTGCAGAAGGTTTTGGTTTCCATATTCCTAAAGGCTATATCTATTCAGGTATTGGTGTTGCGATCATAATTGAAGCATTTAACCAGTTTGGTCAGCGTAATGCTGCTAAACATGAATCCAAGATTCCTTTGCGTCATCGTACGGCTGACTCGATCCTGAAGTTAATGGGTGGCAAGCTAGAGACGACCGACAGTCAAAATAATCAGGCACAAGAAACCTTTGCAGATGAAGAGCGCTATATGATTGGTGGGGTACTTACCCTTGCAGAGCGTTCAGTCGCTTCGATCATGACGCCGCGCGGTCAGATTTCATGGGTTGATCTGGAAGATAGCCCAGAACAGATCCGTGAAAAAATTCTATCTGTTCCACACAGTCTGTTCCCGGTATGTCGCGGTAGCCTAGATAAGGTGATTAGCGTAGTACGTGCCAAAGAATTATTGGATGTACTGGAAGAGCCGGAAGAATTAAAAGCACTGATTAAACGTCATCGCCCAATTTATATCTTTGAAAAAATGAAAGTTATTGACGCAATCAATACCTTGCGTACCTCTAAAGGTTCTTTGGTCTTGGTGAGTGATGAGTTTGGTAATGTGCAGGGTCTGATTTCACCGCTAGATGTGTTTGAAGCAATTGCCGGTGAATTCCCGGATGCTGATGAACAGCTAGATCTAGTTAAAATCGATGATACGCACTGGATTGCATCGGGCATGTTAGATCTTTATCAGCTTGAACTGGAACTTGGCATGATTGATCTGATTGATGAAGATGCCGGTTATATCAGTGTTGCGGGTTTGATTCTGGATAAAACCAACAGTACGGTTGACGTGGGCACCGAGTTAAATTATCAAGGTGTACAGTTCAAAGTCACTGAAATTGAAAGCAATCGTATCAAGTCGGTCAGCATTCATTACGCAGGTTAAACAGGTGTTTTAAACACGTTATTTATTCAAATCTTAAAAGTCAGTTGCTTTAGTGGCAGCTGGCTTTTTTAATGCATATTTGTAAAGCTGACTTATTGAAATCAAAGTTAGCTCATTGTTTGAACTGATTTTTATTAGTCTATTCATACTATTAGTCATGTTCCCGATTGAGCTGAATATCCTAGTATTGCACTGAAATTTTAAAGCCGAAAAAGTCAAATCAGCAATCAAAAATAAGCATGATCAGGCTTTAAATATTGATTTATGTAACCTGTTAATCAAAACTTAAAAGTCATATTTAAATACTGACAAAAAATTAAACTACAATTCACATGAACTAGATTTGCATGATGCAAACAGATCTTAAGTAAAATGGAAACCGTTTGTGTGGAAATCGCTAGATAAGTGGTATGAAGCCTACTCAGTTCAGAATAAAACGACTCAAAAAATGATCTCCGAAAGAGCTAGACAGAACATTTTTAAGGAGATCAATAGAGCAAATGAGCAGGATCAATCTAAAGAGGGGCGTTTATCTATTCAAGAGAATAAACATCCATGAAGTGATCCGTAAACTAAATGAATTCTGGCAGAATTTTAAAGTTGGCGTATTGTCGGATTGTTTCAGTATTGAGCTGATGGATTTCATCTAGAAAGGCGACATTAAAACTGCCTAACTGTTGTGCGCGTTCAAATGCCAATTGACCGGCAATTGCAAAATGTACATGCGCAGTTAATGCGGCAAGGGCTGGAGAGGTTACTGAGCTATATGCAGCGATCAATGCACCGAGTGCACATCCCATTGCCGTGATTCGGGGCTGTAAAGCAGAACCACCTGACACCTGTATTACAGGAAAGTCTTTTGAAATAATATAATCAGATTCACCGGAGATTGCGATACATTCACAATGATCCAGCAAACTTCGCGCCTGTAAATAAACATCCGCACTGTCTACTGTGCTGTCTACACCCTTGGACTCGATCTGCTTGCCAGCCAAAGCACCAATTTCAGAAGCATTGCCTCGTAAAATCGTAGGCTGGGAATGCATCAACTGATCTACGACGCCAGAACGCCAGCGCAGAACTGTTCCATAACCGACCGGATCAAGCACCCACGGTTTTTGCAATTGATGTGCAGTTTTCGCAGCAAGCTGCATCGCCTGAACCTGCTCTGTCGTCGGTGTACCCAGATTCAGACTGATTGCTGCTGCAATCTTGGCAAAACTTTCAGCTTCAAACGGATTGTCGATCATGGCCGGAGAAGCATGCGCAGCCAGTACAATATTGGCGACATAGTTGCTGGCCACCGTATTGGTCATGATATGCACCAGGGGCTGCTGTTGCTGAAGTTTCAACCAGGCCTCACAGATCTGATCCAGAAGCGTTTGCTGTAGTGCTTGCGTAGAAGTCGTCATAATGGTCATTTAGAATAAGAGAAAGATTCGTTGTATTCGGTCAGCGGGTAAAATAATGGTCTTGATGCTTGCAGCTACGACAGAACAGGCTGACATAGTCACTGGCATCATAATCCACCGACAGTTCCTGTGAGCCGCAATGCATACAACGTTTTTGGGAATAGAATTTCAGGCGAGGTTCGATCTTGTGCCACGAACGCCACACCGGCTGAAAGAAGATATTTTCATCATAGCCCAAAAACCGATAAAACAGGATTTCGCTCATCTTGCTGAATGCCAGTTGCGGTGGACGCGGCAGGGTAGAGGTTTCCCATTTTTCTGTAACTGAACGTTCGCGGTACTGCTGCAAGGTTTTTTTCAGCAGATTGGTATTAATAAAGTTTTCATTGCGGGGCTTGAGGGCTTTTTGTTTATATAGATATTCCAGCCCGGTCTGCACCAGATAATAAATCTGACCCACAGCCAGTACATCCAAAAGACGATAGCAAAAGGTCTGAAAGCTCTGATTTCCGGCAATTTGCACATTCCAGCTACGGCAATAGAATTGGGCAAACTGAATGATTTCTTCATATAGCAGGCAATAGAGTGCATCTTTGACTTCATCTGCACTTTTAAAGGGCACACCTTGGCTCAGGTTTTGATAAAACCAGTTGCGCAGCTGCTGGGTGATACTGAACAGGGTCGGTTCAGAATAACCATCCAGTCGCACATTAATATAATAATGCTGATTTTCCTGCTGGAGATCTTTGGGAATCAGAACCTGATCCCGGATCAGGCTTTTCACCAGACCATGTTGGAACAGATAATTGGGACTGATGGAATAATATCGAATTTGATGCCAGTCAATATATTCACGGTGTTGGCTATATTCCTGCACCTGTTCATCCAGAATCGCAAGTAAAAACAGTTTATTGATAAAACTGAGCTGATTCAGCTCAAGAACCGGCCGATCCTGCTTTTTATGATATTGACGGTTTTCCTGTAAACGGACTTCCTTGAGCATGCGTTTACGCTGCGCCAGACATTGTTCGCAATAACAATTGTGCTTTTGATCGGAGTAAAGCTGATGCTGGCAATGGCTGCATTCATGATAGCTCAGCTCCTGATCATATTGTTCTGCCTCAATCCAATACATCGATGCCTTACACAATGGGCAGTGAGTACTTTCATCAAGCTGTTTTTGCAGAACACTGAATACCATGGTCGCGAGCAACTCTAGAATGGAAGGGCATTTGATTATACACGGCTGATGAGATGCAAACGTAGTGGACTGGTGCAATTTTTCTAAATCAAAATTAGTCACCCAAACAAGAGAAGAGCTACCGAAGTAGCTCTGATTTTAAAAACATGAAATGACGTTTTTTAAACCGGGCAGGGTAATGTGTCGTCCTCCTCGCCGCGGTGTTTGGCATGAATTAAGGCCTGAACCTTTTTAGAGGGCACTTTTTTGGCACCGAGTGCATCGTAGGTGTTGAGAATGGCAGTCACTTCATGGGCCTGAAGCGGAATGCCTTCACAGCTCATCAACAGGGCAATCACTTTATGGTCAATATTGGCCTGATCCAGGGTCTGCAAAGTTTTGATATTTTCGATCCGTACAACATGCTGTTTTAAATACATGGCTCACCTCATCATCGTTATCATTATTCTTTCATTGGAAGTGTGGAAAAACACGGTTTAACTGTAGCAAGAAGTGTGCTCATTTATTAATCAGAATTTATTCGGTACTCAGCAAATAAAATTATATATTTTTAAATCAGTTATTTATGAAAATGTCAGAAATTATGATCCTGACTATTTTTATGGCACAGATATTTCTTATGTAGAGTCGAGTGCTGCTCAATTAGGCAGAATGCATTGAAAGTGGTGCATGAAATGCCCATATTAGATCTAACAATACAAATGCACAGACAGCGTTTAAAACTTGGCGTATGATTTTGACATGAACAATGTCGAACACGATAAAAGATTAGGACAGGACATGAATATTGCGGCAAACCCGGTGATCGAAGCGGATCAAACCATTTATTTAAAAGACTATCAAAAACCTTCCTTTATTGTTGATTCCATCGACCTGAATATTCAAGTCTATAGTGACCACAGTCTGGTCAGCAGCAAGCTGGAGATGCAGCGCCAAACTGCTGGCGATCTGGTTCTGCTTGGCCGCGATCTAGAGCTGCAATCGATTAAGTTAAATGGTCAAACCCTGAATGCCAGTGACTACCACTTGGATGCTGAACAGCTGGTCATTGCCAATGCACCTGATCAAGTGTTGCTTGAAATTGTGGTTAAAATCCACCCTGAAAGTAATACGATGCTGGAAGGTTTATATCAGGCCAGTTCAGATCTGTTTGTGACCCAAAATGAACCAGAAGGGTTCCGTAAAATTACTTTCTATCCAGACCGTCCTGATGTGTTGTCGGTCTTTACGACGCGTGTCGAAGCAGATAAGAAATATCCGGTTTTGCTTGCAAATGGTAACCTGCTGGAAACAGGTGAAGTCGATGCCAATCGTCATTATGCCATCTGGCAGGATCCGACCAAGAAACCGAGCTATTTGTTCGCCTGTGTCATTGGTGATTTGGCAGTGATGAAAGATTCTTATGTCACATCGGAAGGCCGCAATGTAGCTCTGGAAATCTATGCAGAAGAAAAAGATATTCCAAAATGCAAAATCGCCATGGAAGCGCTCAAACATTCCATGCGCTGGGATGAGGAGCATTATGGTCTGCCTTATGATCTGGATAACTACATGATCGTGGCGACCAGTGCATTCAACATGGGTGCCATGGAAAATAAAGGTCTGAATATCTTCAATACTTCATGCGTGCTGGCCGATGAAGAGTACACCACTGATGCCGCAATCATGCGAGTGCAGTCAGTCATTGCACATGAATATTTCCATAACTGGACTGGTAACCGGATTACCTGTCGTGACTGGTTCCAGTTATGTTTGAAAGAAGGCTTGACTGTATTCCGTGACCAGTCTTTCTCGGAAGATTTACAGTCGGCTGCGGTACAACGTATTGATGATGTATCAGTTCTCAAAGCGCATCAGTTCCCGGAAGATTCAGGGCCGCTGTCGCATCCACCGCGTCCGGATCATTTTGTAGAAATTAACAACTTCTATACTGCCACTGTTTATGAAAAAGGTGCGGAAATTAACCGCATGATGGCGACCTTGCTTGGCAAGGAAAAATTCCGTCAGGGAACCGATGAATATTTCCGCCGTCATGATGGTCAGGCGGTAACAGTTGAGGATTGGGTGGCCGCGCTTACAGCAGGTTCAGGTGTGGATCTTTCAAACTTCCTGACCTGGTACAATCAGCCGGGTACACCTAAACTTCAAGCAAAAGCTGAATATGATGTAGAGACACAAATCTATCGCCTCAGCTTTAAGCAAAGCCTGAAAACCCATGCTAAATATCCAAATCTGAAAGCCGTACCCATTCCAGTGGCTTTGGCATTGTTTGATGCTGAAACCGGTGAGCAGCTAACGCTGAACTCTGAGGCACTCTTTGAAAATGGCGTCAAAGATGGTGTGTATCTGTTTGATCAGGATGAAGCCACGATTGAATTTAGCGGTGTGACAGCAAAACCGGTGGTGTCCTTGCTGCGTAATTTCTCTGCACCAGTGAATCTGGACTTTGACTATTCAGAAAAAGAACTGGCTTTCCTGTTGCAATACGAGACCAATGGTTTTAACCAGTGGCAAGCAACTCAGACCTTACTCGAGCGTATCTTGCTGGATGACCAGCCTGCAGAAATTTATATCGAGGCTATGCTCAATACCTTGCCGGATGTGATTGAGAAAGATCCGCTGTTGGCATCACGTCTGTTTGATGTACCGTCGGAAAGTTATTTAGGTAGCCGTATTGATCAGGATTATAATCCGGTCATGATTCAGGAAAAGCGTGAGGCTTTGCTGCATACCTTGGCACGTGCTTTTGGAGAAACAGCGAAAGAAACTTATCTTAATCTGGATCCTGATCTGCAATCTGAATTCTCGCAAGCAATGGGCGTGCGCGCCTTAAGAAACATCATGCTGACGATGATGGCTCGTCAGGGAGATGCATCTGCCTTTGACTTGGCCTATGAGCAGTATCATACAGGCAATATGTCTGAACGTTTGGGTGCGCTGAAAGTCTTGGTCTGGAATGATGCACCACAAGCAGAAGAAGCTTTGGCAGATTTCTATAGCCGCTTTGAAGATGAAGCCTTGTCTTTAGACCAATGGTTTATGGTTCAGGCAGCACATCCAAAAGCAACGGATGCAACGATTGCGTATCTGACCCAGCATCCGGATTATGATTTGGCGGTGCCTAACCGTATCCGTGCAGTGAGCGGGGGGCTGAATGCTAATCCGGTCAATACCTGGAGCTTTGGCGTGCAGCATTTTATTGGACTGGCAAAATATCTGGACGAGAAAAATCCGATCGTGGGCTCACGTTTGCTACAGGTATTGTCACGCTGGTATACCTTGGCAGAACCGCAACGCAGTGAAGTGAAAGCACAGCTTGAAACCTTAAAGCCACTGGTTAAATCTAAAAATGTGTCTGAGACACTCAATAGTATGCTCAGCGTATAACATCAATATTCATAAAAAACCGGATCGACCTGATCCGGTTTTTTATTTCCTGTTTATTTCAAACGCTGGCTTTAAATACAGTTGAATTTCTCTAAAGGCTTAGGTAAGTACTAAAGGGTGTTACAGTATGATTATACGGAAAAGAGTATTTGTTTATTAAGCTGTAAGCTAGGTAAAGGGATCTACAGATTCGCTTACTAGAGGTTGTCCAAGATATGTTAGTGAAAATTGAAGATGGTTTTTATTTAAATAGCCAGCATATTATTGCCGTACATGTCAGCAAGAATCCTGAAAATGGCTTACTTGAAATCTCTATTCAATACACGCCACATTCCATTCAGCAGGTCGGAGAATACAAAAAAGTATTTCAAAGCCAGCTTGATGCTGAAATTTTCTTAAGTGAGTTAAATCAAAAACTTCGCTAAAAGCCTGCATCATACAGGCTTTGATCAAGCATCTTATTGTCTGACGATGAGGACTGGAATAGAGGAAAGTGCCAGAACATTCTGAGCGACACTGCCCAGCATAAGTTTTTGCAGACCTTTACGACCATGTGAACCCATAATGATCATATCGGTCGGGGATTCATTTGCAGCCTGCATAATGCCTTCTGACGGTGCCATGCCATGCAGGATTTTTGTCGTCACCTGGATGCCATCACGAACAAAGTTCAGTTTCAGTTCATTTAAACGATCAAGTGCATTTTGTTCTGCATGCATAAAGTAATCTGTGACTGCTGGAGCAACTTTGTAAAAATCTACGCCCTTAAAGGGATCTACCGCAATCACACTGAGTAAAGTGACATGGCTATGAAATACTTTGGCCAGTTCCAGGGCGTGATCTGCGGCAGCATAGGAAATCGAGGACTCATCGAGTGCTACGAGAAGATGATCATAGTTATTCATGGTGCTTCCTCATATTTATTATTGCAGTAAGCGGGGGGGGGTTGAGCGAGTAAATCTCCACAGCATGTTTTGCTAGAGGTTCAAATGTAAAGTAGCAAGTACTGCGCATCTTGAAGATGCGCAGCGTCAGGATTATTTTTTCACGATCAGTACGGGAATTTCACTCGCACCCAATACATCTTGTGCAAAGCTGCCCAGAATCATTTTCTGGAAGCCTTTACGGCCATGAGAACCCATAACAATCAGGTCTGCTTTCACTTCACCCGCGGTTTCAGCAATATGCTCTGCATTGACTAAACCTGTGACAATGCGGGATTGCGCTTCAATACCTTCACCGGCTGCGATGGCAGTGGCTTCTTTCAAGGCCTTTTTGGCATTGGCATGTGCTTCGATAAAATATTCCTTCATGATGGAGGAGCTATAATAGAAATCAGCCTCGGTAAAAGGATCTTCTGCGATCAGGCTGATCAGGGAAAGCTGACTACCGAATGCCTTGGCAATTTTGGCAGCATGTTGTACTGCAGAAAAGGAAATTTCTGAACCGTCCACTGGGACTAAAATATGTTGATAAGCCATGGCTTTTCTCCGCAGGTTGTCTGATTTTTAGGCTTGGTTTATTGATAGCACAGTGCTGTGGCGGGTGCAATTGCAAAAAAGCGGTAAAATTGAAAAAACTCATTAAATTACAAATATTTTTCATGTAAAAGTGATGAAAAAAACAGAGTAAAAAACTCGGAATTGCAGTTTTAGTGATCAAAAATAAGAGGATGAATAGTCCTTGTTTGCAGCAGGATAGTTTAAACTGCCGTAGCCTGTTTTTAGATCATGTATAGGGGACTGTTTTGAGGTTTTTTGCCATTCATCTTTTGCTCATAAGTTCAGTTATTCTTTCCGGCTGTCAGACCGCACAGAACAGTAAAGTCATTGCCGGTGCTTTTAACCTGACCACAGGCTTGCAGCAAAAAGTGATGGATCGTTATGCACCTAGTGCGGTTATCGTGCAGCAGAATATTGCCTATGCGCCGCAACAGAAATTATCTCTGGATCTGTATCAGCCGCAGAATATTGCCAGTATTGGCCCACGACCGACCATTGTCTGGATTCATGGCGGCGGCTGGATTTCAGGTTCTAAAGAACATGCACGGGGTTATTTCAAGCTGCTGGCGGCACAGGGCTATAACGTGGTATCCGTGCAATATCAGTTTGCGCCACAAGTGACCTATCCAAGCCAGTTACACCAGATCAATCAGGCACTTGAATTTCTCGATACCTATGCAGACACCTACCAAATCGATGCCCAGAACTTATATCTGGCCGGAGATTCTGCCGGGGCGAATATGGCCAGCCATTACGCCGCGCTTTTGACCAATCCTGTATTTGCCGACCAATCCGGTATTCAGCCTCATCTGCAACCTACGCAGCTTAAAGGTTTAATCTTGCATTGTGGAATTTATGACTTGGAAGCATTTGCCAGCACAGCACCTGAAGAAATGAAAATTATCGAATGGGGTGTCTTTAACCTGATTCAGGCTTATACCGGCGAGCGTAAACATGATGCCGAGTTTTTAAAGCAGATTTCTCCGATTCAGTATATTACGCCGTCTTATCCGCCAGTGTTCATCAGTGGCGGGAACAAGGATTTTCTGACCGATACTCAGTCCCTACCATTTGTAAAAGCTTTGAAGGAACAGCAGGTTCCTGTGACTGAAATATTTTATCCAGAGTCTAAAACCTGGCTCATTCATGAATATCAGTTTTTTATGGGCAAAAAGGAAAGTCAGCAAACCTTTGTCAAAACCCTGGATTTTTTACATCAGCTTTCACCTTGAAGAGAAAATTGTGAAAAATAAATCTTTCAAGATTGATCATGTCAGATCGTCCCGACAGCAATCATTGAAAAATTGTTTGGAGTTTAAAAAATGAATCCTGTCTCATGGGCATATTTGTTGTTGGCGTTGGCTATTATTGCCGAAGTGACTGGATCAACATTTCTGGTGAAGTCAGAAGGCTTTACCCGATTATGGCCATCTCTGGCTGTAGTCATTTTATTCTGTATTGCGTTTTATTTGCTGTCTCAGGTCATTAAAGTCATTCCTTTAGGCATTGCCTATGCGATCTGGGCGGGAGTAGGCATCGTTCTTACGGCAATCGTAGGCTATGTAATCTTTAAGCAGGCGCTGGATGTGCCCGCTTTTATCGGGATTGCACTGATCATTTCCGGTGTGGTGGTGATTAACCTGTTTTCCCAAACTGCTGGGCATTAAAAAGGCAGCAAAAGTAATTGCCTCATTTCTACAATAAGCTTACGCCACTTGCGGTTTAAGCTTAAACAGCAAATAAACCGTCAAACCAAGTAGCAGTCCCCAGAAAGCTGAACCAATACCGAAAAACTGAATATTAGAGGCACTAAACAGGAATGTCATCAGTGCCGCTTCACGGTCGTGACTGTCCTGAAAAGCCAGCGCAATATTGTGGCCAATGGTGCCAAACAGGGCAATGCCTGCCAAGACTGTAATCAGAATCCCTGGAAAAGCCATCAGTACACTGGTCAAGGTCGCAGCAAAAAAACCCATCAGAATATAAAACAGGCCGCAGCTCATCCCTGCAATATAACGTTTGGCCGGATCAGGATGCGCTTGGGCATCCAGACTGACTGCCGCACTGATTGCGGCAAGATTGACACTGAAACAGCCAAAGGGCGCCAGCATAGTCTGTGTAATACCCGTCCAGCCTAGAATAGAATTTACTTTCGGCGGATAACCATAACTTTTGATGACGGCCAAGCCAGGCAGGTATTGCGATGCCAGATTAATCACCATTAAAGGTAAGGCCAGTCCTAAAACAGCTTGCAGGCTAAATTCAGGTGTAATCCATACCGGCTGGGCAATACTCCAGTTCAGCTGCGGAATAGTAAAATTAATAAAGAACGGACAGAGGGCAATAGCCATTAACACGGTAATCACGATGCTATAGCGCGTACTCAGTTTTTTGGAAACCAGATAAATCGCCAGTACACAAAGCACGAATTCCCAGGACTGTTGCAGACTGCCAAAGACCGAGATGCCAAATTTTAATAAAACACCTGCCAGCATGGCACTGGTCAAACTTTGTGGAATAAACTGGAAAATTCGCTCGAAAATTCCAAAAAATCCCAGACAGGCAATCAGGATGCCAGAAATCAGAAAAGCGCCAATTGCTTCACCCAGACTATAGTGACCGGCAGAAGCAATGACCAGTGCCAGACCGGCAGTCGACCAGGCGGTTGAAATCGGATAACGATATTTCCAGGAAAGCAAAAATCCAGAAACTCCAATACCTATACCCAGTGCCCATAACCAGGAGCTAATTTGTGCCTGATTAGCACCTAGGCTTTGCGCAGCTTCAATGACCAGTACGGCGGAAACACTAATACCAATCATGCAGGTAATAAAACCGGCCATGACGGCAGGAAAGGAGAAATCTTGTAAAAGTTTTGGCATCATCCATGACACTATTTTTAAATGCGTTTAAATCATACGCTTTTCACGTATCAACACAATGTTTTTAACAATTTTATCCAAAGGTCTACTGGTTTGAAGCCGATCATTGCTAGAAAGTTGAAGTCGCCAGTTTAAGGCCAAAACCGCAAAACAGGATCCCGACCGCTGCGACACAGCTGGCAGTCACTTTATAATTTTGGTTGAAATAGGACGCCAGTTTTACACCAGAAAAAATCAGGATCGACAGATAGGTCATACTGATCAATTGCAAGATTACAGCCAGAAGCGTGAATGTCAGGGCTGGATAAGGATAGGCAGGATCGACAAACTGCACAAAAAAAGACAGATAAAACAGAATCGCTTTGGGATTTAAAATACTGATTGTGAGCGCTGTACGAAAGGGCTGAACAGATTCTACCGTATCTGGAGTCGTCTTTTTAATCTGGACGCGTTGTGATGACTTTTCCGGAAAGAAAGTCTGGTAGGCCGCAATGATTAGCTTGATACCCAAGTAACTGAGATAGATCGCTCCAATAACTTTCAGTGCAATAAACAGTACCGGAAAGGCATGCAGTAAAGAAGCTGCTCCCAATGCTGTACATATAATCAGGATCAGATCGCCCGTATAAACCCCCAAGGCACCCATATATCCCGTCTTAATCCCAAAGCGCGAAGCAATCGACATGACATACAGGGAATTCGGCCCGGGCAGTAGCACAATCAACGTGGTTCCAATGATAAAGGTCGTTAGATCTGTGATACCAAACACGAAAAACTCGCATGAACAAAAAAGCCGATGCGGCATTATAGCAACATCGGCTTGGAGAAATTTGCTAAATTTTCTTTAAATCTCAGTGGTACTCAGGAAAGTTTCACGTAATAAAGCAGCCAGTTGCTCACGGGCTTTAATGAAACCGTCAATGCCGCCTTGCAATAATTCACTGGCCATCGGATTCTGTTTCAGTTGTGCTTCAAAATCGGCAGGGCTGATTGGGCTGAGTTCACCTTGAACTTTAATATCTTTGGCTGAGAGTTGGGCCTGCACTTCACGCTGATCATTTTCCAGTTCGGCCAGCAGGTTTGGTGCTACCGTGAGCAGGTCACAGCCGCTCAAGCCTAGAACCTGATCAATACTGCGGAAGCTGGCACCCATGATTTCAGTCTGAATACCATGCGCTTTATAAAATTCATAAATACGCTTAACCGAAAGTACACCCGGATCTTTTTCAATCGGGTAAGACTCAACGCCTTCAGCTTTTTTGTACCAGTCCAGAATACGGCCGACAAAAGGCGAGATTAATGTTACTTTGGCATCAGCACAGGCATGGGCCTGATGCTGACCAAACAATAAAGTCAGATTGGTATGAATGCCTTGTTCTTCCAGTGCTTTCGCTGCCTGAATGCCTTCCCAGGTAGACGCGATCTTGATCAGAATGCGGTCTGAGTCAATTCCATATTGCGCATAAAGTGCCAGTAACTCTTTGGCTTTGGCAATGGTAGCTTCAGTATTAAAGGACAGCGAAGCATCGACTTCCGTTGAAACACGACCTTCAATCAGTTTTAAGATTTCTACACCGAATTTGACCGTCAAAATATCAATGGTACGTTCAATCAGGGCGTCATCTGTATAGCCTTCTTGCTGGGCTTGCTGAAAAGCAGCTTCAATCAAGGCCTGATTTTCAGGTTGTTTCGCTGCTGCAGTAATCAGCGATGGATTGGTGGTTGCATCAAGCGGACGAAATTTTTCAATGGCACTCAAATCACTGCTGTCTGCCACAATGGTCGTCAAGTTTTTTAATTGGTTTAATGCAGTTAATGTCATTACGATCTAGTTCTATGGTTATTGCTTATGCTTTCTTATATATCATAAATGGCCGGTTTACCAAGTAGACTGTCGTTGAATTTCTGTGATTAATGCCCGGTTTTACGTTGTTTGCGCAAGTGATTAATCAAAAAATGAGCAGCTGTGCCTAATCGGGTTTCTCTGCTCCAGACCAGATCAACAAAATATTCAAACTTTGGGGTGAAATCGAGCAGGTTGAGAACCTGTAACTGATCTTGCAAATGTGGCTGCTCATTCAGCATTTCGAGTGGCAGAACCCCCCAGCCCAGTCCTTGCTGAATCATGCTGCAAGCCGAGTGATGGTTGTCGGTGCGCCAGTAATTTCGTGAAAAGAGTAGTTCCGGCTTGATGGTGCGATCCCGACTGGCCACCACAATCTGCCTGTTTTGCAAAATCTGTTCATAACTGACTTGATCGAATTGACTTAGGGGATGCTGTTTGGCGATTACAGCGACCAGTACCTCACGTTTCAATTCCACAAACTGTTCCCGTGTTTCCAGTTGTTCGCGTTCAAACATCAGGGCCAGCTGCGCTGAACCTTCGAACAGCATACGATGTGCATCTTCCTGAGGTGCACTAAATACATTGACTTGCAGTGCAGGAAATTCCTGTTCCAGTAACACGATATAATCGGTCCAACGCGTATGCAGTAATTCTGAAACCACCACAATATTCAGTTCAGATTCCAGGCCTGAACTTAGGGCTTGAGCATGCTGTTTCCACTGATTCATTTCGACCAGAAGTTGCTGGGTTTTTTCATACAATACCTGCGCCTGTGCGGTCGGTTTTGGTTCACGACCTATACGCTGAAACAGTTCTAGATTCAGGTCAATTTCCAGATTGGCAATGGCCATGCTGACTGCGGAAGGTACTTTACCTAGTTGACGGGCAGCCGCAGAGAAAGAACCGGTTTCCATCACAGTTTTAAACATCAGTAGCTGTTCTTGATTAACATTCATATCTTTAATCTTTCATTTTTATTGATAGATTCTAACTCGAATAATCAGATTTAAAGAAATAAAATTCTTGCATCATGTAATGAATTGAGCTGATTTAATATGTTAATTTCCAAAAGAAGACTAATTCATGCTGCCTTATATGAAGGCATTTTACTGGTCGTGATTGCTGTCCTTTTAAGTACACTGATGCATATGCCCCTTGAGGTAACAGGTGCGCTCGGGATTGCTATGGCTGTGACTTCAGTATTTTGGAATATGCTGTTTAATCACTATTTTGAAAAGTTTGAAGCTAAACATCGTTTAAAAAGAAGCGTTAAAGTGCGGATTGCTCATGCAATTGGCTTTGAAGGCGGTTTGATGCTGGCGACCATTCCGATGGTGGCTTATGCCTTACACATGAGTCTGGCTCAGGCCTTTCTGCTAGACTTAGCTCTAACCCTTTGTATTCTCGTATATACCTTTATCTTTCAGTGGATTTATGATCATCTAGAAGCCAGACTAGGGCTCCAGCCGGATTATCGGAAAATCTCATCATAAAATATGCCATAAAAAATACCACACAGTTTAGACTCCCTTTTCAGAATGCGAAAGGTGAAATATTCAGCGATGAGGACTTGATCAAGTCCTCATTTTTTATGCTCGAACCCAACTGAAAATTAAGATATAAGACATTGATTTTTTATTTTAATTTTAAAATTTATTGGGGAATTCAATGCTATTTAGACGAGTGACCTTGTCAGTGTCCATCGTGTTGCTGATGTCTGGTTGTGGGGGTGGAGGAAGCGATAGCAGTACCTCACAGCCAACAGGGCCAGATTCAATGACATCACCCAGTACGGGAGAGCAACTGAGCAAAATTGCGGAATTTAAGGTTCTGGATGTAGGTTCAGAATTAACAGCAGGGAATTTTGGTCTGAAAACCTGGAATCCCACCGCCATGGTGGTGAATGGCGATGTGCTTTATATTGCCAATAGTCAGGCCGAATCGAATATTTTACGTTATGACTTAAAACAAAAACGTGCACTCAGTGCGATTGATCCTACGAAAATTTCGGGTCTGGCCAAAAAATGGGATAGCCTGAATGATCTGGAAATTCAAGCAGGGCGTTTGTATGTGGCCAATTATGGCTCGAACCGAATTGATGTTTTAGATATTAATAGCGAGCAACCGAACTTCATTATGGCACTCGGCACAGGTGTATGGTGGGGCGATGCGCTTAATTACGCGCTGGTACATAGCAATGCGGTGACTGCTGACGACCGTTATGTGTATGTGCCTGATATTGAAGGCCGCATTAATGTGTGGCGTCAAAGTGATGTAACGGCGCAAAACCATTTAAAAGCGCGGAAATTTGCACGGCTCAGCTTGCCGGGCTGTGCGCGCAACTGTAATGCACGCATGGAAGTCATAGGTGATTATCTGTATACCAGCCTGCCGGATGGTATGACCTATGTCCACGATATCAATCAGATTCAGGAAAATGAAAATAATATTGCGCCCATTTTAACAGAAACCAATTTGTCGGCAGTCATGCATCGCCATAATGATGGCTTGGTTTATGTGTCACGGAATGATGGCACTGTAGAAAGCTACCGGGAAAAATCTTTTAACTTGGAGTCTATCTTACCCAATAAAAGTGTGGATACCTTCCGAGACTGTATTTTAAAAGGGCAAAACCAGAGCAGCCGAATAGCTAAAGCCAGCGATCTTTATATTTATGGTCAGAATCTATTACACATGGCCAATCAGAAAATTTATATTCTGCCAATGCTGACCCTGCAACAGAATAAATCCACCCAGCTAAACCAAGCTATGATTTTAACCGAATCTAAAGCACGCGAGAGAAGCCGTGTCTTGCAGGATGGTGAATCATGGGAAACCTTGACCAATAGCAGCCAGCGTCATGTCTATATGGACCATATTTTATCGGCAACCCTAAATGGCAATCGCCTGCATTTGCAAAGCTACAGTGCTGTGCCTGTACGTGATTTGCAGATTCGTGCCAAGATTAAAAACTCAGAAGACTGGGTGATTTTGGCAAAGCTGGATCAGTTGACGCCATTTTCGAATGCCAGCTTTGATCTCAAACTGACCGATCAATCCCGTTTCCCGTTGCTCGATGGCACAGGCTCGATCCAGCTAGCAGGTCTGAGTCAGACCACGCAAAATCCAAGCAATATTTTTGATCTGAAAATTAACTCTGAGACCGATGAGCACGTCAAAAAGCTGAACCAGATTAAAGCCAAATGGAAAATTTATTTTGGTACCTATGATGAACCGAATAAATGGTGTCGTATTACGCCGGTCTAT
Organism: Acinetobacter sp. TWP2-2-3; assembly: GCF_049896445.1. Classification (GTDB taxonomy): domain Bacteria; phylum Pseudomonadota; class Gammaproteobacteria; order Pseudomonadales; family Moraxellaceae; genus Acinetobacter. The sequence goes on along the minus strand of NZ_JAFCUI010000006.1, from coordinate 119,444 downwards.
GCCCGGGAATGGGTCATGATGATGACCAATCTGGCCTATATGCTCAGTACTCCAGAATTTGAAACCTTATGGTTTAACCATAAAGCGGTCATGGGACACGATTTTTTTGGCAATGATGGTCAGGTAGAAGGGCCGAATGGTTTCTTTCAGCCAGAAGATTATGTCCGGATCTATCGGGAAATTCTTAACCGCAATGAAATTAATCTTGGCATTACCAATATGGGTGGTGGTTTAGGTGGTGGAGCAGTATTAGGAGTAGATACTTGGTTATTCTATGGCCATTACAGATTATCTGGTTATCGAATTATTGCACATGAATTTGGTCATCATTGGGGCGGGCATAATAGTGCCTGGGCCATGTCGAATTATGGCTTTGAAGCTATCGTCGATTGGTTAAACTTCTATTTCCAGCGCCGTCCAGGCTCAATTCCTTATATGGATCCAAATGTAAATGCTTTTCATTTGACGCCGGACAATGCACTTTGTCAGGGTGTGAACCAGAATATGGTGAAAGGCGTGGCATCGACTGCACCGTGGAATAAAGTGGATGAATACTTCAAAAATAACCCACTGCCAAATCAATAAGTCATAAAAAAGCCCCTCATTTGAGGGGCTTTTTAATTAGATCGGTCAACGGATTATTTTTCAATAATCGCCGTTACACCTTGACCACCGGCTGCACAGATCGATACCAGTACGCGACCTGAACCTTTCTGGTTAATCAGTTTTGCTGCTGTCGCAATGATACGACCGCCAGTTGCTGCAAACGGGTGACCGGCAGCAAGTGAAGAGCCTTTTACGTTCAATTTTGCACGGTCAATTGAACCCAGTGGAGCGTCCAGACCTAAACGCTCTTTACAGAATTTCGGATCTTCCCAAGCTTTCAGCGTAGACAATACTTGAGATGCAAAAGCTTCATGAATTTCGTAATAGTCAAAGTCTTGCAGTTTCAGACCTGCACGCTCCAGCATACGCGGCACGGCATAAGCAGGCGCCATCAACAGGCCTTCTTTTTTCTCTACAAAGTCAACTGCAGCAGTTTCCTGGAAAGTCAGGTAAGCCAACACTTCATGGCCATTTGCCTTGGCCCATTCCTCAGAAGCCAATAGCACACAAGAAGCACCATCTGTCAGCGGTGTAGAGTTACCTGCTGTCATGGTGCGCGCATCGCCCTTACCAAAGGCCGGTTTTAATTTCGCCAGTTTTTCAACACTTGAGTCTGCACGCAGGTTATTGTCACGCTTAAGACCCAGGAATGGTGTGATCAGGTCATCAAAGAAACCTTCTTCATACGCTGCAGCCATTTTCTGGTGTGAAGATGCTGCCAGTTCGTCCTGTGCTTCACGGGAAATTCCCCATTCCAGTGTGGTAATCGCCTGATGATCACCCATAGACAGACCTGTACGTGGCTCGCCATTTTTTGGTGCATCCATCAGGTCTTTCACATTGATCTTGGTCAATGCTTTTAGACGGTCTTTTGCAGTTTTTGCAATGTTTAGCTCAAGCAGTGCTTTACGTAAACCATCACCAAAAGCAATCGGTGCATCAGAAGTCGTATCTACACCACCTGCAATGCCTACTTCGATTTGACCTAAAGCAATCTTGTTGGCAACAAGAAATGCTGCTTGCAAACCGGTACCACATGCCTGCTGGATGTCATAAGCAGGCGTTTCAGGTGCAAGCGCAGTGTTTAATACGCATTCACGAGTCATATTGAAGTCACGGCTGTGTTTCAGTACTGCACCCGCAACCACTTCACCTAAGCGTTGACCTTGCAGATTAAAGCGTTCAACCAGGCCGTTCAGGGTTGCTGTAAACATGTCAGTATTGGATGCCGTAAAGTAAGCACCATTAGAACGTGAAAATGGAATGCGGTTACCACCGATAATCGCAACGCGGCGAACTGTATTTTGGCTCATGTTTGGTTCCTGTAGAACAGAAGTCTGTGTTGTAGAGGTTGAATCTTTTTCAGATGAAGTCATATTTTTGGCACGGGCAGGTGTGCTGCGTGTACGCGTGGTTTTAGTCGGACTTTTTTCTGTCCCAGTGGCTGTGTCAGTATTTTTAGTGCTACGCTTGGTACGCGTTGATGGTTTTGACACAGTTTCTGTCGCAGAGTTCTCGACTGCTGGATTTTCTTGAGTTGTTTTGCTCATAAGGCTTTACCAGGCAAATAGATCGTCTTCTTGGCGCTTACATTAGCATAGAAGAGGATAGGCTGTATTGACTACAATGACATTACAGACTGCGCTCAGGTCAAGTCATCTGCCTATTATCTCAAGTATGATTGGGCGGAATCTGGCGGATCTATTGAAATATATGTGTCTGGCATCATATTGAAGTTTAAGGATAACTTTAGATCAACCAAAAATTAATTTGTATGAGAGATAATAAACATGACTGATCAGTACCAAACTTTTGCAAAATCTCCTATTGGTAAATTTGTCATTAAAAATTTGGGTCTGCCATCCCCAACTTCTTTAGACCGTTTTGAGTCTGCTACGCCAGTGGTAAAAGGCGCAGTATTATTGGGTGCAGCACCAGCAAGTCCATTGACGGGTGCTATTGCTCAGGTTCTGGCAAATATTTATGCCAACAGCTATGCAGGTAATAATGCTGAGTTGCAACAGGCGGCTGCAGCATCCGGGCTGAATCTGGGTGCATTTAACCCGGGCGATAAAGAATCAAAATTCAAGGTCGTTATTTTTGATGCTTCAGGGATCGAAAATTCAGAACAGTTAAAATCACTTTATGATTTCTTTAACCCGATTGCGCGTCAGATCCAGAGTTCTGGTCGTGTAGTGATTGTCGGTACTACACCTGAAACCGCAAAATCAGTAAGCCAGGCGATTGCTCAACGTGTACTGGAAGGTTTTGTGAAATCAGTGGCTAAAGAATTCAAGAAAGGTATCGCAGCAAACCTGATCTATGTTGATGCAGGTGCTGAAGCGAATCTTGAGTCTGCATTACGTTTTGCGGTTTCTCCTCGTTCTGCCTATGTTTCTGGTCAGGTGATCCGTGTTTCACCAGCTGAAAAAGTAGACGTAGACTGGACCAAGCCATTAGCGGGTAAAACTGCGGTTGTGACAGGCGCAAGCCGTGGTATTGGTGAAGCGATTGCCCATGTATTGGCCCGTGATGGTGCACATGTCATCTGTCTGGATGTTCTACAACAGCAGGCTGACCTTGATCGTGTAGCTAGTGAGATCGGCGGTTCTACCTTGGCTATTGACATTACAGCTGCAGATGCAGGTGAAAAGATCAAGGCAGCGGCAGTTGAGCATGGTGGTCTGGATATTATTGTACATAATGCCGGAATTACCCGTGACAAGACCTTGGCCAATATGAAGCCTGAGCTGTGGGATCTGGTGATTAATATCAACTTGTCTGCAATAGAACGCGTGAATGATTATTTAATTTCCCACGATGGTCTAAATGCCAATGGCCGTATTATCTGTGTATCCTCAATTTCAGGGATTGCAGGTAACCTGGGTCAAACCAACTATGCAGCCTCTAAAGCCGGTGTGATTGGTTTAGTAAAATTCACAGCACCGACATTAAAAAATGGTATAACCATTAATGCCGTTGCACCGGGCTTTATCGAAACACAAATGACGGCTGCGATTCCATTTGCGATCCGTGAAGCGGGCCGCCGTATGAATTCGATGAGTCAAGGCGGTCTACCTGTCGATGTTGCAGAAACGATTGCAATGTTTGCTGCTACTGCATCAACAGGTTTAAATGGCAACGTGGTACGTGTATGTGGTCAAAGTCTTTTAGGGGCTTAATAGAATCCCCCTAAATCTCCCTTTATGAAAGAGGGAGATATCCCTCTCCTTTAAGGAGAAGGTTAGGGAGAGGTAAAAATTAAATGAAAAATGGGATGAATTGACCCTCATCCCAGCCTTCTCCCAGAGCCATATATGGCGCAAGAGAAGGTGCATTTAGACAAATTGAAATAATAAAATTTCCAAAGGTTCAGTATGAATACGCGCCATTTTAGTCAATTTCCAAAACCTTATTTAGCCTATCCAAAAGTGATTCAAGGCTTGATTTTTAAAAAGCCGAAAGCTGAAAAAGTTCTACCGCAAGTTGAATATGTGGTGGATTCATTCAAGGTCGATCAAAAACATCTGAAAGCCTATAATGAAGTCTGCGGTTTTAAAAATAATGGTTATATTCCAGCAATCTATCTGACGGTGCTTTCACAAAGTCTACAAATGCACATGATGACTTCAGAAGCATTTCCGTTTCCGATCTTGGGTCTGGTACATATCCGTAACCAAGTGAAGCAATACCGTAAAATCGGCGTCAATGAAACCTTGACCCTAGCATGCAAATTTGGCGAATTGCAGCCGCACGATAAAGGCGTGCAGTTTGATTTCATTACTACAGTCAAAGTGGGAGGCGAGGTCGTAGTTGAAGCATTGACGACTTATCTGTCACGTCAAAAGACCAATGCTAAAGCTGCTGCAAAACCTGCAGAAAGCCAAGCGCCAGAATATATACTCAATAATGAATGGAACATCTCGGAGAATACTGGTCGTCGTTATGCCATGACCTCAGGCGACTTTAACTTGATCCATATTCATGCAGTCACAGCGAAAGCTTTTGGTTTTAAACAGGCGATTGCACATGGTATGTGGAGCAAGGCCAAAGCACTGGCGAATCTGTCATTGCCAGATGCTTATGAAGCTGATGTCTGGTTCAAGTTGCCGATGTACTTGCCATCTAAAGTTGAGTTCCTGACGGCACAGGCAGCCAATGATACAGATTTTCTGATACGAAGCAGTAAAAATCAAAAACCACACGTCACCGGCCATATCAAAGCAATTTAAATCTGAATCAAAAGCCTAAACCCGATTTAGGCTTTTTCATTTTAAGGGATCAATATTCTATGGATAGAATGATGCAGCCAATTAAAGATTATCTGTTTGCTGATCAGCATAATTATCAGGGCAATGTCGATGAGCGTTTCAGTGACCTTGCCCGTCAGTTTAGCCGTTTGCAGGATGCACGTACCGAACAGGGTGGTGCCGCACTAGTGGTATATTTTGAGGGACAAAAGGTCGTCGATATTTATACCGGTAAAAAGTCTGTCACTGAAAACTGGCAACCGGATACCATGTCGCTGTGTTATTCCACAGGTAAAGGTGTGCTGGCGACTTTGGCGCATATTCTGGTCAGTCAAGGTTATCTGGATTATGATCGACCGGTTGCAGAATACTGGTCTGAATTTGCACAAAATGGTAAAGAAAATATTACTCTGGCACATATGCTCAGTCATCAAAGTGGCCTGTTTGATATCCGTAATATGATTGATGATGCCACTGAAATGGCCGACTGGTCGCATATGCTGGACCGGATTGCGACAGCAGAACCACGTTTTCAGGTTGCTACAGATGCCGCTTATCAACCGCTGACCTTTGGTTGGCAGGTGGGTGGTGTACTGGAAAAAGCAACAGGTAAAAAACTGGGTGTACTGATGAAGGAATATCTGGTTCAGCCATTACAATTAAATGGCGCCTATTTCAGCGTGCCGACGAATGAGTTGGCTCGGGTGGCCTTACCTATTTTAAAGCCTAAGATAACCAAGTCTCAAACACAGACTTCGAAAAAAACCACACCAAGAAAGCCGAACCTGATGGAGCGAGCCTTGGTCTTTAGCGGGCAGGATCCTCAGGATTTTCAGGATGCCATGATTCCCAAAGGCATGAAGAAATTTAGTTTTTTTAGTGAACAGGGGCTAAAAGCCATTATCCCATCTGCTAACGGTGTCTTTACTGCAGAGAGTCTGGCAAAAATCTATGCCATGTTAGCGAATCGTGGTGAATGGCAAGGACAACAATTCATTTCGCCGGAAGTGTTCCCACAACTTAGTCAGGTGCAATACAAAACACGAGATCGGGTCATGCCTTTACCGATGCACTGGCGCTTGGGTTATCACCGTGTTCTCACTTTAGGAAAAGCCTCTAAAGGTTTTGGTCATATGGGTTTTAATGGCTCTGGTGCTTGGTGCGATCCTGAGCGCGGTTTAAGTTTTGCCTATACACATAACTTTCCTACAGGTTCATTGACCGGAGATTACCGTCTTTGGGGCCTGACGCAGGAAACCTTGCGCTGTGCGGATGCGGTACTGACCGGTCGCAAAGGCTGGCGCTAAATATCCCTGATTTGGGAGTTTAGCCCATCAGCTAAATATGTTATTTTGTCGCGCAGTCCATGGCTGTGGTGTGAAGTAATGAAAAAAGTGCTGGTGATTCCTCTGGTCGCAAGCAGTGCCTTATTCGGATGTCAGGAGCCGAATCAGCCGGCTGCAAAAACGGTGATGGAAGCCAAAGCTCAGATTCCTGCCTGGGTCGGGAATTATCAGGGCACGACGCCATGTATGGGATGCTTTTCAAGTTGTGAAGACTGTCCAGGCATGGCAGTGGCTTTGACCTTGAATGAAGATCAGACCTTTACTTTACAGCGTGAAAGTTTAAGTGGTCATAATGAAATTGAAACGATGAGCGGGCAGATTCGGTTTCAGGATGAATCACAACAAAAGATTGAACTGCTGAATGTCGATACCCGAAATCTGCTCTATGTCGATCTGAAAAAGCATGTTTTGGAAATTCGTGAAGATCAAACAGGCAAACGCTACCAAATGCAAAGTGACTTTATCCTGTTTGAATCGGTCTAATTTTAAAAAAGCATCTGTTTTATATCCCTTTTTCAATGATTTTGATCAAGGGATTTTTATTCTTTATAAACCGGCATTCATTTCACTATTTTATAAAAAAACAGTATGCTTAGACCTGTAAAAAGGAGCATACATGTATCAAGTACTTGCGCGAAAATACCGTCCTCGTAATTTTAATGAATTGGTGGGGCAAAACCATGTATCACGTGCTTTAACCAGCGCGCTCGAACGTGGCCGTTTGCATCATGCCTATTTGTTTACGGGAACGCGTGGTGTCGGAAAAACCACGATTGCACGTATTTTGGCGAAGTGCTTGAACTGCGAGACCGGTATTACCTCGACGCCTTGTGAGGTCTGTGCGACCTGTACCGCAGTCAATGAAGGTCGTTTTATTGATTTAATCGAAATCGATGCAGCATCACGCACCAAGGTCGAAGATACCCGCGAGCTGCTCGACAATGTTCCTTATGCACCGACTCAAGGCCGCTTTAAGGTCTACCTGATCGATGAAGTGCACATGCTGTCCACGCATTCTTTCAATGCGCTGTTAAAGACGCTGGAAGAACCGCCAGAACATGTCAAATTTCTGTTTGCAACCACTGATCCGCAAAAACTGCCAATTACCGTAATTTCTCGCTGTCTGCAATTTACTTTGCGTCCATTGGCAGTCGATGAAATTACCGAACATCTGGGCAATATTCTTAGCAAAGAAAGCATTCAGTCTGATCAGGATGCGATCTGGCAGATTGCTGAATCTGCGCAAGGTTCTCTGCGTGATGCCTTGTCTCTGACCGATCAGGCGATTGCCTATGGTCAGGGTGCGATTCAGCATCAGGATGTCAAAGACATGCTCGGTCTGATTGACCGCACTATTATTTATGACCTGATTCTGGCGATTCACCAGAACCAGAAAGCACGTGTTAGCGAGTTATTATTGCAGTTCCGCCAGCAGGCTCTGGATGTATCGTTGGTGCTCGACCAGCTGATTTCGACATTGCATGAACTGGCTTTATTGCAGTACCTGCCAGATCTGAGCCTGAAATACAGTGCAGAGATCAATCAAAAGATCATGCAATTATCGGCTCTAATTTCAGCACAAGACCTGCAACTCTATTATCAGATTGCCTGTAAGGGGCGTGCCGATTTACAGCTTGCAGTTACGCAGGAACAAGGTTTTGAGATGACAGTGCTACGTTTATTGGCTTTCCGTCCCTTACAGCCAAGCGAAATTCCGGTGATGCAGGAGACTGCACCGCAACAGGCAGCAACCAGTACAACACGTCTACAGCAGCCCGTTCAGACACAACTTCAATCTGAGTCCGTAGAAACACAATCATTTGAAGCGGAGCCTGTATTTGATGATTTTTCTCTGGACGATGAGACAGATGAGGAGATTGATTTCGCATCAGCGTCTGAACCTTCTTCGGATGATTTTTTGGATGAAGACGAGCCAACTAGCATCACTGAGCCTGAATCTGTCCAGCCCGTAGTAATTCAGACCACCATTGAAGAAGTGCAGTCTAGTGATCAAATTATTTTTGATCCAAATGATGACAAAGGCTTATTTGGTTTTGATGAAATCGAGAGTACGCCAGAAGCACCTGCTACCAGCAACAGTTCGGATGATTTCCTGCTTGAAGAGTTTATTCCTGCAGATGCTGTCATCCCTACCGAGCCAGCACAAGACAGTATGCCTGCTGATGAGGAATTTAGTCTTGCTGCACCGGAATTGGGACTTTCACAGGATTCGATTGCTCAGCCTGCTCTTGAAAATACAGTTCCGGTTCAGCCAGTTGCACAGACAGCTTTGCTGGAAGATATTTCCCAAGATGTAAATACGCAGAATCTGATGCCACAGGATATTTTAAAAATACCTGAGCAAACCTTAGAAGGCGAGTGGAGCGTAGAAAAATGGGAATACTGGTTCCGTAATAGCCAGCTTTCTCCAGCGGTACAGGAACTGGCGCAGTATGGCATCATGACTGGTCAGATGAATGGCGAATCCGTTTTCCATATTCCTGAACAGTACCAGCAGTTGTTGACCCAGTTGCAACATCATCTGGAAGCTGCTTTGCAACAGCAATGGCCGCAAACCAATTTCCAGGTGAAATTTGAAAATGTGGATCAGTTAACGCCCTATACCATGCAGCATCAGCGTAAGGTACGTGCCTTTAAACGTGCCGAAGAACTGTTACATGCTGAACCGGCAGTACGCGATCTGTTACAGCAGTTTGATGGTGAACTGCAAAATATTCAGCTGAAATAGGCTGGATGTTAAGTCACAACAAATCGAGATAAAGCATCCCGCATTTCGACTGGAATCGGGGTGCTTTTTCGTGTTTCACGGTCAACAAATACATGGACAAAATTGCCTTGCGCAGCGGCTGTATCTGAGTTGCGTTTAAAAATAGCCAGATCATAGCTGAGCGATGAATTTCCCATGCTTTCAATGGCCACGCCCACTTCAATAATTTCCGGATAAGACAGTTCCTGATTAAATTGACAGTTGGAGCTGACTACCAAGCCAATCATCGGGGAGTATTTAGGATCAAAATCAGCTTCCTGAATCAGCAGGGCATTGGCTGCGGTATCAAAATAACTATAATAAGTCACATTGTTGACATGGCCGTACAGATCATTGTCTGCCCAACGGGTTTGAATGGGCAGGAAAAAAGTATAGTGTTCGCGCTGTTTGATGGTGGCTTTCATCACTATTCAGTCCTCGGCTAGATAAGGCTTAAGTGGAAATTGATCTAGGCATAGATCGCCTGATAAATCTGATAAGCATCCTCCACCTTGAGTTCACGTGGATTATTCTGCAACAGCCGGCTTTGTTGCATCGCATCTTCTGCCATGACCTGCAGCATATCTTCCGGAATATTCAACTGATTCAGTTTTAGGGTCAAACCGCTTTGCATCAGATGATTATTAAAATGATCAATAAACAGATCAGTCAGGCCATCATGACAACCTTTACTGTAAGGATCCAGCCAGGTCATCAATTCCGCATAGAGCTGTTTGGCCGCTGGCGCATTAAACTTTAATACTTCAGTTAGAACCAGTGCATTGCTATGCCCATGCGAAAGATGAAAATGTCCACCCAGTGGATAAGCCAGCGCATGTACGGCGGCGACTGGTGCATTGGCAAAGGCTTGTCCGGCCAGCATGGAACCGACCAGCATATTTTGGCGGGCATCTAAATCATGACCGTTTTGCAGTACACGTTGCAGATTAGCATTCAGTAATCTTAAAGCCTGTTTGGCCAGCATATCCGAATAAGGATTTTTCTTGTGTTTTGAGGTATAGGCTTCAATGGCATGTACCATGGCATCAATGCCGGTGGCGGCAGTGATCTGTGCTGGAAGATTCTGGGTAAATGTTGCATCCAGAATGGCAATATCTGCAAAAAGGGTCGGTGCCACAATACCGGTTTTAGTGGTTTCACCTGTGGTGACAATCGAAATCGGCGTCACTTCTGAACCTGTTCCAGCCGTAGTTGGTACCAGAATTAAAGCTAAACGCGGTCCGGTGGCATTATCAACGCCATACAGATCGGACAATGTCTGATGCTGTTCAGGATGCGCCAAAATTGCAATGAGTTTGGCCACATCCATCGAGCTGCCACCACCAAAGCCCAGCACCACATCAATATTTTCCTGTTTTGCAAAAGCCACCGCTTCAAGCACCACTGTATCGGGCGGATCGGCCTGAACATCCGAGTAAATCACATACTCCAGTCCGGCAGATTCAATAATATCCAGAATCGGCAGATGTAATTGCTCCTTCAGCATACCCGGGTCAGTCACCAGTAGAAGACGGCGATAACGGCCATTTTTTAGAATTTTAAATAATTCCTGAATCGTGCCTAGTCCGGCAATGATATTGGGGACGGTTTGAAACTGAAAACGATTCATGGCGATATCCTTGATTTTTTTATTGCAAATACGAGATTATTCTATGGTTGTAAGATAGGAATCAGTATATAAATAACTTAACATAAGAATCCTTAAAATAAAGTAGCTCTGAGGTTGTTTATGTCATCCAGAACGCCATACAAGGTGTTATGTGTTTGTTTGGGAAATATTTGCCGCTCTCCCACGGCAGAAGTTGTACTCAGACATTATTGTGATGAACAGCAACTGAATATTGTGGTCGATTCTGCCGGAACCAGTAATTATCATCCGGGCAAGGCACCGGACTTGCGTAGCCAGCAGCATGCGCTGAAACGTGGCTATGACCTTTCAGCACTTCGCGCACGTCAACTTATTCCGCATGATTTTATTGATTATGATCTGATTCTGGCGATGGATCTGGAGAATTTATCCAATATCCAGAACATACAGCGTCTGGCAGAAACTCAGTTTGGTCATGTACGTGCACGTGTGGCATTGATGAGTGAACATGATCAGACCTATCCGAAACAGGCCTTACCGGATCCCTATTATGGCGAAGCGGATGGCTTTGAACGGGTGCTTGATCAGTGTGAGTCCAGCAGCCAGGCCTGGATTGAGATTTTTAAACAGAATTTACACAAGGTTTAAGCGATGCAGATTCAAACCCAGGTTCAACTTAAACCTTTTAATACCTTAAATTTAGAAGCAGTTGCTTCGCACTATGCTCAGATTCAATCCACCGCTGATCTGCTAACTGCACTGGATTTTGCGGAACAGCAGCAACTCAATTTGCTGATCCTGTCAGGCGGCAGTAATATGTTGTTGCCGGAGCAGATTGATGCGCTAGTTCTGCATATGGATATTCAAGGCATTGAAATGCTGGATGCTGATGATCAGTCGCAACGTTTACGTGTAGGCGGCGGACAAGGCTGGCATGACTTCGTGCTCTGGACCACGGCACAAAGTTTATATGGCCTACAGAATCTAGCTTTAATTCCGGGTCGGGTCGGTGCATCGCCAGTACAGAATATTGGCGCTTATGGTGTCGAAGTCGGAGAATTCATCGATTCTGTTGAGGTCTATGACCGACAATTGAAACAGTTTGCTTCGATTCAGGCAGCAGATTGTCAGTTTGCCTACCGGCATAGTATTTTTAAAGATGATCCCAATCGTTATGTGATTACCCATGTGACTTTTAGATTACTTAAACAGCCAGATTTGAAACTGAATTATGGTGATCTGAAGACTGCGGTCGGTGATCAGCTCACAGCAGAAAACTTGCAGCAACACGTCATCCAGATTCGCCAGAGTAAATTGCCTGATCCACAAGAATTTCCCAACGTGGGCAGCTTCTTTAAAAATCCGGTGGTTGATCAGGCGGTCTTTGACCAAATTGCTGTATCTTTCCCGAATTTACCCCATTACCAGCAAACGAATGCTCAAGTTAAACTGGCAGCAGGCTGGTTGATTGATCAGGCGGGCTGGAAGGGTAAACAGTTGGGGCCTGTCGGCATGTTTCATAAACAGGCGCTGGTGTTGGTGAATTATGGTCAGGCCTCTCTCACCGATGTCCGTAAAACGTATCGTGCAGTACAACAGTCAGTTTGGGAAAAATTTAGTCTAATGCTGGAGCCTGAACCTGTATTGTTCGATAAAAATGGCTTGATCCGTTCTCATCAGGAAGAGGAATAACATGAAAAACACCCATTGGATGGTACGTTTGCTACAAATTGTCACTGGACTGTTTGTGCTATGCGGCTGTCTACTGGTGTTGGTTTATACGCCTTTTTACTCAAAAATGATCGTCAAGGGCTTAAACCAGTTTGTCTCCTTAGAGCTAAATGAAGTCGCGGCTCAAAGCCAGAAAATGGCTGCACTCAGCGAACATGAAAATCTGGAACCTGGCTCTGATTTGTGGATTGCCCGTCAGGCGTATTTAAAGGTCATGGAACAGGATATCCAGCAAAATAACTCGGCCAACCTGATGCTGATTCAGGCACGTTATAAAGCACTGCAGCAGGTGATTGAAGAATATCAGCGCGAACAGCAAGATCAAAAAGCAGAGCAAAGTCCACCTGCTCAGGTGCCCTTATTGTCCTCACAGGAAGATGCAGAACCAGCCGATCCGACAGCCAATGTCCGGGAATTGCTGGAGTGGGACAGTAGTGAAAATAAGGAACGCATTGAGCAATATATGGAGTTTCTGACGACGCATCCACTTGAGCAGGGTGAAGCCAGTTCGGTACAGGAAACCGATGGAGAGGAAATCCAGCAGGACTTGGCTTTACTACAAGAGCAACAGCAGGCTAAACCGGCGAATAGCTCCCAACCTTATGCCATTGTGGTATTGGGTGGTGGCTTAACCCTAGATGACCAAGGCAAAGAGATCATCGTCAATAACTATACGCGACTACGTCTGGAAACTACGCTGGCAGTAGAGAAACATTATCAGTTGCCGATTGTTCTGAGTGGGGTCGAAGCGCCGTATATGCAGCGCTGGTTAAAAAATCATGGTGTCGATGCCAAATTACTGGAAGATCGCAGCATGAACACCTGTGAAAATACCCGTTTCAGTTCATTATTATTACAAAAGAAAGGTGGAGCGCCTACAGTGATTCTGATTACGGATCGTTATCATATGCCGCGTACCCGCCGTTTATTTGCGTTAAATGGCATACAAACCATTCCGGTAGAAGCGCCGATGCCAACGCCATTGACACGATGGCGTCCAAGTGCACAAAATTATGATCACAGTCGTCGTGCCAATTATGAAATGTTGGCGACCATGCGCGATATGTGGTTTGGATCCAGTGACTGTCGGGAGGTGCCATAATGTCTGATATCCCATTTTTAAATCCCACCATTCTGAAACAGCTGGATTTACCCATTCCGAGTCGGGATGTTACGCCTCAACTCTTGCCACCTTTAAACCTGAATCGTAGTGATGAACCGCCGATTGATCTGCAGTCCTATCGCAAGCTTTATGGTTTTGATTTACTGGACTGCAAACACTGGCAGGGCTATGTACAGATGCCTTTATTCAGGTTACATGTACAGGTGTTTGAGCCAAATCTGGAAAATACCCGCTTTGATAAGATTCAGGGAACCGCTTTTTTGCTGCATGGTTATCTGGAACATAGCGGCATTTATCAGCCCATTGTCAAAGAGCTTTTGGAACAGGGTTTTAGCGTATTAACCTATGATCTGCCGGGACATGGTCTGAGTGATGGTTCACCTGCCAGCATTCAGAATTTTGATCATTATCAGCAGGTTTTACATGCCGTACATCGTTATGTGCAGCACGCTTCACAATTACCTAAACCTTGGGTCGGCATCGGGCAGAGTACCGGCGGTGCGATCTGGATGCACCATTTACTGGAGTTTGCGGAACGTCGTGAAAATCCTTTTGTTGAACGAGTCTTATTGTTATCACCATTGATTCGTCCCGCTAAAACTGCCTGGTGGCATAATTCGGTCGGATTGGGCATTATTAGCCGAATCAAACGTGAAGTTCCCCGACATTTCAGACGCAATAACCATAATCCGGAGTTTTTGCGTTTTATCCGGCTTAAAGATCCATTACAACCGCGAATAATGGGCATGGACTGGATTTTAGCGATGTCACGCTGGATGCTGGAAATGGAAGCGCGTCCGGCTTGTCGTATTCCAGTCTGGCTGGCGCAGGGTGCACAGGATCAGACTGTCGACTGGCGTTATAATATCGAATTTATCCGGCGTAAATTCCGGCTCCAAACTTTGCTGATGCTAGAAGAAGGTTCGCATCAGTTAATCAATGAGCGTGCTGATATTCGTGCTGCACTCACGGGTTTGATTCCTGCCTTTTTACATGCACATGGCAGCAAAACTTATTATTGATAGATTGAAAATTGAATATTTAAAAAGGCATTTGAATTAAACGCCTTTTTTGATTTTAAATGCATCAAATTAAAATTTTTCTAATTGGGCCAAATTCCACATCCGGAAGTAGAAGTTCTCCTCATCTTTATTTTCACAGGACAATAATTCGCCTTCTTTCAGCCAGAAATGAATCTGCGCAAAGTTCTTTATTTCGTGATTATTCACGCGTTGTGCCAGATGATGCGCCTTAATAGCTGAAGGGTGTTTTAAACCTGCGGAAGCAATCAGTTCAGATAGGGCATGCAAGGTGTTTTTATGGAAATGAAACACCCGTTCTGCCTTGGTCGGCACATGTAAAGCTTTCTGACGATCTTTATCCTGGGTGGTGACTCCGACAGGGCACTGGTTGGTATGACAACTTTGTGCCTGAATACAGCCTACTGCAAACATAAAACCACGGGCAGAGTTCACCCAATCCGCACCAATGGCAAGCGTACTGGCAATATCGAATGCACTAATAATTTTACCACTTGCACCAATTTTGATCTTATCTCTCAATCCTGCACCAACCAGGGTATTGTGTACAAACAGTAAACCTTCTCTTAATGGGGCACCAACATAGTCAATTAATTCAATGGGTGCAGCTCCCGTTCCACCTTCAGAGCCATCAACCACAATAAAATCTGGGTAAATCTGGGTATGTAACATAGCTTTGACCATGCTCATAAACTGCCACGGTTGACCCAGACACAGTTTAAATCCGACCGGTTTTCCGTTGGAAAGTTCACGTAATTTTTGTATGAAATGCATCATTTCAATCGGTGTGCTAAATGCCGGATGACTCGAAGGTGAAACACAATCATGATCACGGCTGATGCCTCGAATTTGGGCAATTTCTTCCGAAATTTTACTTTTAGGTAAAATACCGCCGTGGCCAGGTTTTGCGCCTTGCGAAAGCTTGATTTCAATCATCTTCACTTGGGGTAATTTGGCTTGTGCAGCAAAACGTTCCGGATCAAATTGCCCATCTAAAGTACGGCAGCCAAAATAACCACTGCCAATTTCCCAGACCAGATCACCACCATATTCCAGATGGTAGGGGCTGATACTGCCTTCGCCTGTATCATGGAAAAAATCACCTTTTTTAGCGCCGAGATTAAGGGCTCTTATTGCATTGGCACTCATGCTGCCAAAGCTCATGGCTGAAATATTTAAAATAGAAGCTGAAAAGGGCTGGGTACATTGCTCATTTCCAATCAGGATGCGAAAAGTCTGCGGATCGGCAACTTTGCAGGGCGTGATGGAATGACTAACAAGACGGTAATTATCTTCATAGACATTCAGGATCGAGCCGAAAGGTTTATCAGAATTTTCATTTTTTGCCCGCTGATACACCAGACTGCGCTGCATACGGGAAAAAGGCAGTGCGTCCCGGTCGGCTTCAATAAAATACTGACGAATCTCGGGACGGAATTCCTCAAAGATAAAGCGGAAATGTCCCATAATGGGATAATTTTTCAGAATGGAATGCTTATTTTGTAGTACATCATACAAACCCAGCAAACTCAGCAGAATGCTCAGGATCCATAGGGTATTCACTAACGTTTGCGGCATAAAATAATAGATATAACGCGGTGAATAACCGATATGAAATGTAGTAAAAATCACTGCAATCAGAATGCAGGCAAACCAGACCGAATGGCGGGAAAAGAAAGTATTGAGCAGCTTGTGACGTACTAATTGAGCAGGGTTAGCCATTGTAAAATTAAGTCCCTATTTCTACTTCTATAGGGCTTTATGATGTGCAGAGCGAGGTATCTTATACAAGCAGAGAATTGTTATTCGATTTTATAAACTTGCCGAAAATGCTATTAAGCCAGACAATCAATCGGCAGCGATTACAGATAAATTTTACGGAAAAAGTTCTATAGAAAAAATCTGCAAAAGACATGCATTCTATTTATTTCACAAGTAAGGCGGATGACTTTATAGTCGGTTTATTCACTACATAGGAGTCTTAAACCATGACCAAAAAATCCATTCGCTTTAATGATGCTGAGCTGGCTTGCTCATGTCTCAGTCATTTTTAAATATTGATGTTTCATTCAAGCTGCATTTCGGGGTGTCAAAGAAAAGCAGATTGGCACAGCGGCAGATCACCACAACAAGAACAAAAATATAAGCATAATTCTCCAGTCCCCAATTTGGGGATTTTTTTATTCTGGAATACCTAAAAGAATCTGGATGAAGCCTGTGTAGTTAAGGGTTTTCCTCATCCAGTTGAGCGACTGCATTGGCCACAATACTCGGTTCAATATGTTTAATCTTTTTACCAAAGCTACGCAGCCACCAGACCAGTTGAGAGGTAAATGGCACGGTAGCAGTGATCAGCGACATGCCATCTTCCATTTTTTCAATTTTCTGGTCTTTACTGAGCTGGCTTTCCTCAAAGTAATGCGCATCCGACTCTGACATGCTGAGTTTAAGCGTGACATTTTCGGTGGGATGGTTGAAGTCCACCCGGAAGCCCAGTGCACCAGAATCAATATAATCATCAATATCGAAATTGACCGGATGCAAGGCACGTGAATTCAGCACGACGGCCGATTTAAAGCGGTGCAGTGCAAAGGTCTGGATATCCGATTTGTCATGACGGGTACACACCAGATAAATGATTGACCCTTTTTGTACCAATGCCAGAGGATTGAGAATATAGGTTTTTTCTTCGCTGTTATGACCACGGCCCTGATACACACATTCCAGTTGTTTGTCCTGTAACAGGCCTTCATACACCGCTTGCTGCGCGGCCTTATCTACCACAGGTGGAATCAGCGGTTGGGTGGCCGGAACAATGCGTACGCGGTTAATCCATTGCCGGACATTGTTCTGGGAAGAAAGACTGCGTCGTGCCAGATCAAACCACGGATTCATTTCCTCGATCAGGCTCGGTGGCAGCAGATGTTTTAAATGTTCTTCGACCATCATGAAAGTGACCGCTTGCGAGCTGGTCATATGCGGCAAACTTTGCAGCGGCGCATCTGAACGCCAACGCCAGCCTTGCGGCGTGGTTTTACTGCTTTCAATTGGAAAGCGTTGCGCAATCTGATTCAGGTCACGCTGAATGGTACGTAGACTGATATCAATGCCTTCGCGATTCAGGATTTCCTGTAATTCACGTGTTCCCATCCATTTGCCGGTAGAAAGACGCGACAAAATTTGCCATTGGCGATACAGACTGTTTGAAGTTTCTTTTTCTTGTGCTGACATAATTTATTTTGCTGGCAATAAAGAAGAGGGGATTTAGGCTTAGCTTAACACAATAAAAAAACTCTCATTTTTTCGCAAGTCCCTCTGTGCAACATTTGTCCTACAATTCTAAAACAACTTGGTCGAAAATAGCATTGAGTTCATTGGGCATTTATTAGATTAATGGTAATTGAAATGCAGATGTCATGGCATGGATATTGCTTTGATTTAATTATAATAGATGATAATACGAGGGTTTGTATGCTTAAAGGAAATCAGGATACAAATGTGATTGAAACAATTGATAAATTTAGTTCCCAGAATATTGGAAAAAATTTTATAGACACTAAAACTACAGCGGTATCTACTACAACAAACCCACAACTTTTACTGCAGCAGTTATCTTCAAAGTTCTTTAATGAAATGCAGGATGAACATGTGCTGTCCAGTCAGGCAGGTCAAAGACTGGAAGAATGGTTATCACAACATACGCTGGATGAACTCAATGCACTGAATCAGGTAGCAAAAGAACATTTTTTACATCACGGTATTACCTTTACCGTTTATGGCGATGAAGAAGGCGTAGAACGCACCATTCCCTACGATATCATTCCGCGAGTCATAGACCGGAAGCAGTGGAATATGGTGGCTTTAGGCTCGGCACAACGGATACGGGCGCTAAATTTATTCTTACATGATATTTATCATCAACAGGACATTTTAAAAGCCAATATTATTCCTGAGTTGCAGATTTTAACTCATGAGGCCTATCAGCCGCATATGTATCAACATAGCTTGAAAGGTGGGATTTATAGCCAGATTAGTGGAATCGATGTGATCCGTGATTCCAAGGGCGAGTTTTATGTCTTAGAAGATAATCTCAGAACGCCATCTGGCGTGTCTTATATGCTGGAATGCCGCAAGATCAGTGAAAAACTCATGCCAAAAGTATTCGAGCAGTCCAAGATTGCCGGAATCGAGCAATATCCACAATTATTGAAAGAAATCCTGATCGAAAATGCCTACGTCGACAAGCCATTTGTCGTGGTGCTGACCCCAGGACGTTTTAATAGCGCTTACTATGAACATGCCTTCCTTGCAAGGGAGATGGATGTACCATTGGTAACATCACGTGACCTTTTTGTTGATGACTCGAAGGTTTATGTAAAAACCATACGTGGTCGCCAACGAGTCGATGTTATTTATAGACGGGTCGATGATGCGTTTCTTGATCCTTTATGCTTTAAACCGGATAGCACTTTGGGTGTCGCTGGCTTGATGTCAGCTTATTTGCAAAATAATGTTGTGATTGCCAATGCACCGGGAACCGGTGTGGCAGATGACAAATCGGTTTATCCATATGTCGACAAAATGATTCGTTTTTATTTGGGCGAGCAGTCAATTCTAAAAAATGTTCCGACTTATCAATGTCGTAATTCTGAAGAATTAGACTATGTCGTGGCTCATCTGGATCAGCTGGTGGTGAAAGAAGCGCAGGGTTCGGGCGGTTATGGCATGCTCATTGGACCACAAGCGTCTAAACAGCAAATTGAAACTTTCAGGGAGAAAATTTTAGCTGCGCCGCATTTATATATTGCGCAGCCCACTTTGGACTTATCGGTTAGTCCGACTTTGACCAATTTTGGTATTGCTGAACGTCATATCGACTTACGCCCGTTTGTATTGAGTTCGCCTTATCGTACTGAAATCGTACAGGGTGGCTTGACACGCGTGGCGATGCAGCCCGGTTCACTGGTGGTGAATTCATCACAAGGTGGCGGTATCAAAGATACCTGGGTAGTCGACAATTTACATTCATAAGATTCCAAAGAAGGAAAATGTCATGGTTTTGCTGAATAGCAATGCACAACATATTTTTTGGTTAGGGCGTTATTTATCTCGCACTCATTTTTTATGTGCGCGCTTTCCATTTTTAGAAGACGAAGCGGCAGTAGCGTATGCCCATGCTTTCTGTTTGCCTGCCTTTGATGCCAGTTCCCTAAATGAGCTGGTACTTGATCCTACGCAAGTGGCGTCTTTTAGCCAGCAGTTTAAAGTAGCTAAAGACAATATTCAGGAATTACGCGGGGTGCTGTCTGCTTCAGGCTATGCGGAACTGATGAAATTGATCAAAACCGCAGACAAAAATGCTGGTTATATCTGTGAAGTGGTGACGGAATGTGAAGATATTCTGGAAGCCGAATCTTCCGATATTTTTCTGTTTTTTAGTCTAGGGCAATGTGTCGAACAGCTCGATCATCAGTTACGTCTGGGTGAAGAAACCAGTACTACACTCTGCAAGATTGATTATGTGGTCAGAATTTTGGTAGAGATGGGCTGGAATGATCTGGAACAGTACTGGGAGCAGTTGCGTACAGAACCGAACCGGATTCAGTTTTACCAGTTTAGCGACCATATTCATCAACTGTTTGAGGCAGATGTATGAAATT
This sequence comes from Acinetobacter sp. TWP2-2-3, assembly GCF_049896445.1. Classification (GTDB taxonomy): domain Bacteria; phylum Pseudomonadota; class Gammaproteobacteria; order Pseudomonadales; family Moraxellaceae; genus Acinetobacter. Next base: position 99,312 of record NZ_JAFCUI010000006.1, on the reverse strand, counting down.
GATGGTGAATCACCAAACGCATTATATGTACACGGCCGAGGTGAGGAACAGTATTCAGTACATTAAAATGATGCCTTCGAGCAATGCGCATCAGCGGGTGCATTCCTGGGATATTAGTGTGCCGGGTAATAAAGAAATCCGGAAAGATGCATTTCATAATCTGTGGATGACCTGTAGCCAGCGGGAGCCTTATTATTCCCTGACTATCATGGCGCAAGGGATTGTTGAACTGAATCCTGCGCATCAGAGTGGACTGAATGATTCAATCAATCCCAATCTTTTTCTACAGCCGACCGAATCAACACAATGTAATGCAGCAATGAAAGATTTTGCACAGCGTCATGTTCCTGCATTAACCCGTCAGCATTTGATCGGACTGGCGCAGGCCTTGCTGGAACATGTGCCTTATATTTCCAACAGTACTTCAGTGCAAGGCTCTGCAATAGATGCCTTTGAGTCGAGACAGGGCGTCTGTCAGGACCATAGTCATATTTTCATTGCCATGTGTAAATATCTAGGTTTACCTGCCCGTTATGTGTCTGGTTATTTATATGCACAAAATGCTTCGCATCTGGCCAGTCACGCTTGGGCAGAGGTGTTTGTAGACCAGACATGGTATTGTTTTGATGTCAGTAATCTGTTGTTTACTCCAAGTTCGCATGTATATGTGGCGATTGGACGGGATTATTGGGATGTGGCACCGGTACGCGGTGTCAGAGAAAAGGGCGGTGTGGAATCCATGCATTCCATCGTTCAAGTGCTAGGATGTTAATAAGGACGAATGAATGACGTATTGTTGTGCACTACGTTTAGAGCAAGGTATGCTTTTTATTAGTGATACCCGGACCAATGCCGGAGTAGATCACATTTCTGTATTTCGAAAGTTGTATACCTTTGGTATTCCTGGGGAACGTATGATCGTCATACAGGCATCCGGAAATCTGGCAACAACACAAGCCGTAATTGGGCATATCAAAAATCAGCTCGAACTGAAGCAGGAACCCAATATCTTGAGTCTGCACACCATGTTTGATGTCGCTGAGCTGGTAGGTAGTACGTTGAAAAAAGTGATTGCGAATGTTACGAGCGATATTTCGGAACAAAGCAATTACTATTGTAATCTGCTGGTCGGTGGGCAGCTTAAAGATCAGGATATGCAGCTTTATCATGTCTATCCGCAAGGGAACTTTATCTGTGCCACACGTGATACGCCGTATTTCCAGATTGGTGAAAGTAAATATGGCAAGCCGATCCTGGATCGTGCGCTGACTTATGATATGCCACTGGATGAAGCCTTGCGCTGTTCCCTGATTTCATTTGCATCGACCCTACGTTCCAATGTATCGGTTGGCATGCCCCTCGATGTGCTGGTCTATAAAAAAGACAGCCTGATCATGCCAAGAGGCAAGCGTATTGCTGAAGATGATGAGTATTTCACGTCAATAAGCCGGCAATGGTCAGAGACCTTGAAAAAAGGACTGGCAGAACTTCCGGTTCCCTCTAATGAGTATTTCTTATAATAAACCTATCCGGGTTCAGGTTTTTCGCGTACAGTGTTAACTTCTATGCAGTTCAGCATAATAAAAATAGAGGAGTTAGCGCATGTACCAATTTTGTTACGCCAGTAAAAGTACTTCTCCCAAACCTGACTTACTCGAAGATTTGGCGAATATCCTGAAAGAAGCTCGTGATTTTAATTACCAGCATCAAGTCACGGGTGTACTGTATTTCGCAGATGGTCATTTTTTTCAATGTCTCGAAGGTGAATGTCCCACTTTAAAAAGTCTGTTAGTAGAGCGATTGAATAAAGATCCTCGTCATCAGGATATTAAATTATTTGAGACCAAGGAAATTGAATATCCAAGTTTCCCGGACTGGTCCATGAAATATATTTCCAAACGCAGTCAGATCCAGCAATTCTGTCGGGAAATGGGATTTGATGACTTTAATCCTTTTGCCTTTCAGCAAAGTCATGTCGATGCCTTATTAATGCAATTATGCATAGAGCAGGGCGAAGAACAAAAGTCAGCCTAAAGAAAAGCCCAACAGATGTTGGGCTTTTTTAACTCTTAAGATTAGATCAAACTACTTTGCGTAGTGGACGATTGCTCAGTCGGCATAATAGTTCATAACCAATCGTGCCATTGGCTGTCGCTACATCATCCAATAGACGGGTTTTACCCCAAAGTTCGACTTCTGTACCTAATTGCACATCTAGTCCTGTCACATCAATGGCAATCATATCCATGGCAACCCGGCCAATCACGCGAGTTTGCTGACCATTGATTGCGACATAGTTCTGTTTAGGGAAAGCGCGAGGATAACCGTCACCATAGCCAATTGAAACAATGGCCAAAGTCATGTTTTGGTCTACGGTGAACGTCGAACCATAACCGACATGCTCACCCGCTTGAATATCATTCAAGGCAATAATTTCAGCTGTAAACGTCATGACCGGTTTTAAATCTAGGTCATGTACATCACGGTCTGCAAAAGGCGTCGCGCCATAGAGCATGATTCCGGGACGGACATAGTCAAAATGCAATTCTGGATATTTATAGATTGCAGCCGAGTTACAGCAAGAAGCTAAAATTGGCGCGCAGTCATTTTTAATTTCCAAGAATTGACGGATTTGTTCATCATTCAGTGGATGCTCAGCATCGGCATTGGCAAAATGCATGGCAAGCACACAAGTAAAGCCTTCAGCTTTTAGCGTATGAATTACGTCTTTGATTGCTTCAATTTTGAAACCTAATCGGTTCATGCCGCTATTCAGTTTGACCCAGACTTTAAGTTCTTTGGCGATATAGGCATCTTTATGTGCAATTAACCAGTCGACTTGAGCCTGTTGATGCACAATAACTTCAATATTCTGTTCGATTACGATTGGCATTTCATCTGCAGAAAAAACACCTTCGATAAGCGTAATCGGCTGTAGATAGCCTAATTCACGAATTTCCAGGGCTTCTTGCAGGCAGGCGACACCAAAGGCATCGGTTTCGCTTAAGGCTGCTAAGCAGTCTTTAACTCCGTGTCCATAAGCATTGGCTTTTACCATGCTGACAATTTTCGCGGTTGGGGCAAGTTGTTTGACACGGTTTAAATTATATTGCAGCGCAGCGGTGTCAATATAAACTGTAGCTTGACGCACCCTAAATTACTCCTAGAGGGACGATGGAAATGTGAGGACGAGAGCCTGATTACTCTTCGTCATCATACTGAGCATAGAACTCAGGTGAGAGATTACTAAAGCGGGTATATTGACCTTCGAATGCCAGACGTACGGTACCAATCGGGCCGTTACGCTGTTTACCGATAATAATTTCGGCGGTGCCAGCTTCCTTGGATTCCTTGTTATAAACCTCATCCCGGTAAATAAACATGATCAAGTCGGCATCCTGCTCAATCGCACCGGATTCACGCAAGTCGGACATCACCGGACGTTTGTTTGGACGGTTTTCCAGCGATCGGTTGAGCTGTGACAGGGCAATTACCGGACATTGCATTTCCTTCGCTAAAGCTTTTAAGCTTCGGGAGATTTCCGAGATCTCGCCGACACGGTTATCGCCCATACCGGGTACTTTCATCAGCTGCAAGTAATCGACCATGATACAGCCCAGCTTTCCGCCATGCATTTTGGCAATACGACGCGCACGGGCACGTAATTCTGTTGGTGGTAGCGCAGAAGAATCATCGATATACAGATTTTTTTCTTGTAAATGCACAATGGTACTGGTGACTTTTGACCATTCATCACTGTCCATTTTACCAGAACGTAAATGTCCCTGATGCACGCGACCAAATGATGAAATCAAACGCATGGCGATGGAGTCGGCTGGCATCTCCATCGAATAGACCAGAGCAGGCAGGTTATTATTGAATAAAACACTTTCGACCAGATTCATGGCAAAGGTGGTTTTACCCATGGAAGGACGCGCTGCGACAATAATCAGGTCACCGGATTGCATGCCGGAAGTTTTGTTATCCAGTTCCACAAAACCAGTAGTTAAACCGGTAATGCTGCCTTCCATTTGCGACAGTTCATTTAATTTATCAAATACGTCTGCGACCACCGAGTTGATCGGCTTAGGGCCTTGCGCTTTGGCATTGTTATTATGCTGTTCAGCAATTGAGAAAATATTCGTCTCAGCCAGATCCAGAATTTCACTCACTGTGCGGCCTTTGGTGTCATAGGCATTTTGTAAAATTTCGGAGCTGACTTTAATCATGCTACGCAGGGTAGAGAATTCTTTAATTTTGCCTGCATAGGTTTCCAGATTATAGAAACTTGATGGCGAATCTGCCATCAGCTGCATCAGATATTCTTCGCCACCAATTGCATCAAGCAAGTTTTGTTTGATGAGCCAGTCATGCACCAGAACCGCATCATAAGGCGAGTTTTCTTTAGAGAGCTGCTCAATGGCACGGAAGATATATTTGTGTCGGGTGGCATAAAAATCATTTTCGGTCAGCACATCACCGACCTGCTCAAAAGATTCAGCCACAGTCATAAGGGCAGCAAGTACAGCCTGTTCAATTGCTAAATTGTGAGGTGGAGTACGGAACTCCTTGAGATTGCTATTTTCAGTAACAATTTCCGGTTTAGCAGTAGCTACCTTTTTGCTGGCATTCGCCTGTGACATATAAATCCCTGATTTTAAATACAATAGTTAAATATCGTCGGAGATGAATAGCGTTTATTCACTACGAGATGAAATGATACGCGCTCTGATCAAAAATGCGAAGTGCAATTTTTTGTAAACACGAATAATAAAATGAATTTGACAGTGTTGGCTAGATTATATTTTTTAGAGATAAAAAAAGAGCATGCTTTCGCATGCTCTTTTTGAGGCGAGAAATTACTCAGCTACGATAGTAACTAGAACTTCTGCAGTAACATCATGGTGCAATTGGATTGCGATGTTAAATTCGCCAGTGTGACGAAGCGCGCCATTTGGAAGACGTACTTCAGCACGGTCTACTTCTAGACCAGCATTTGTCAACGCGTCAGCGATGTCACGAGTACCGATAGAACCGAATAGTTTACCTTCATCACCAGCTTTCGCAGTGATAACGATGTTCACTTCGTTCAATTGGTCAGCACGTGCTTGAGCAGCAGCCAAGATAGCAGCTTCTTCTTTCTCAAGTTCAGCACGACGAGCTTCAAAAGCAGCAGTGTTTGCTTCAGTTGCAGCAACAGCCTTACCTTGAGGGATAAGGAAGTTACGGCCGTAACCAGCTTTAACTGAAACTTTATCGCCTAGTTTACCTAGGTTTTTAATGCGTTGTAATAAGATAATATCCACAGCTCAACCTCACTTATGATTGTCAGTGTAAGGGATCAAAGACAAGTAGCGAGCTTGTTTGATAGCTAACGCTAATTGACGTTGGTAACGAGCTTTAGTACCTGTAATACGGCTAGGAACAATTTTGCCGTTTTCAGTGATGTACTGTTTTAAAGTGTCGATATCTTTGTAGTCGATGTACGTAACGTTCTCAGCTGTAAAGCGGCAGAACTTGCGACGACGGTAAAAACGTGCCATGTTATGTTCTCCTTAAGCTTCAGCAGAGTCTTGAGCGTGTTGTGCTTCTTCACGTTGAGCTTTACGCGCACGTTTTTCTTCAGCACTTTTCGCCAATAATGACTCTTCAGTGATAGCGTTTTCACGACGGATGATAAGGCTACGAATGATTGCGTCGTTATAACGGAACAATTCTTCAAGCTCATCAAGAGTAGTTTGACCACACTCAACATTCATAAGAATGTAGTGAGCTTTGTGGATCTTGTTGATTGGGTAAGCCAATTGACGACGGCCCCAGTCTTCAAGACGGTGGATTTGACCTTCAGCTTCTTTGATGTGAGTTAGGTAGCGTTCTACCATACCAACTACTTGATCGCTTTGATCAGGGTGTACTAAAAGTACGATTTCGTAATGACGCATTGTCAGCTCCTTACGGTTTGGACAGCCCCAATTTAAGTAAATTGAAGCAAGGAGTCACAACCAAAGTTGTGTCGCAGTGTTTGCGAAGGGGGAATTGTAGTGATCTTTAGGGATAATTTCAACCAAATAAGACATTTTTGCGAAATTATCTCTATAACCAGATCGATCATCAGAACCTGACTTTGGCTTTAAGCAAATTTGGACTGGTTAAATTCAGCACATGTATTGTTGCGAAGATCAAGCTTTACTTATCAGGCCAGAAAATCTAGAAAACTGAAGGATCGGAGTCTGGAACCAGAAAGATTGAATTTTCTAAGCAATCAGGAAGATCGAGGTTTAGCTTTATAAAGCCGAATTTTTGATTCTGCTCTACAACTATTGGAAGTAGGGGATTAAGAGAAATCAAAATAAAAAAAGATAGAGACTAACTCTATCTTTTTAAAAAAATACAATCTGTGTAGATGGCGCAGTTGAGGTAAAGCTAAAGATAATACTAATGACAGTAATCAGGATCACCGAGAACAAGAAATATTTCTTTGCCCAAAGTTGATCATTTTCAGCTTTAAATCCAATGACACCGATATACAACCAGTAAATGCACAGTAAGTTTAAAATCACTGCATAGAACCAGTTGGCATAACCAAAGACAAATAACGCATTCATGGTCAGCGTGAATAACACCACATAAACCAGTGATTCAATCTTGGTACGATGAATCGAACGTGCCACAGGCAAGATCGGAATGCCTGCATTTTTGTAATCATCAAAGCGATAAATCGCAATCGCCCATGAGTGAGGCATTTGCCATAGCGCATAACCTAAAAAGATCAGTAACGCACCGAGGTCAAATTGATTGGCCACTGCGGTATAACCAATGACAGGCGGAGCTGCACCAGAAATACTGCCTACAACAGTTTGATGAATTGTGGTTCGTTTTGTCCATAGGCTGTAGAAACCAACATATACGACAAAACCAATCACCGCGAATAAGAAAGCGTACGCATTTACCCAGAACCATAAAAGACTAAAACCAACGATGCCTAATACCAGAGCAAAGGCCAGGGCAACAGGTTCGGAAATGGTTTTGGTGACCAGAGCACGATTTTGAGTGCGCTGCATTTTTTGGTCGATGTCCTGGTCAATCATGTTGTTGACCACACATCCTGATGCTACGACAAGCGTAGTACCGAGAAGGGTAATAAGCAGGAGAAGGAAATCTACAGAACCTTGAGTGGCTACGAAGTAGCCACCCAAAGTGGTAACAAAGTTACCGAAGAGAATTCCTGGCTTAGTCAGGAATAAATACTTTTTCAGCATGACGACCAGTTTAGATCATCATGTTGTAGTGTAGGTAATTCATGATCCATACAGAACCCACTAAAAGAATAGCGATAGTTAAGATGGTATACACGAATGCAATCACGTTCCAGCGTTGCTCTGAAGAAGAGTTCATATGCAGGAAGTAAATTAACTGCACAAGAATCTGAGCAACCGCAGTAATCGCGATGACAGTAATCAAGATACCACGGCCAAAACCGCCTGCCATCACCATACCGAATGGAATTACGGTAAGAATGACAGAAAGGATGAAGCCAACAGTATATTGCTTAACGTTACCGTGTGATTCGCCAGCAGCGTTATGATCGTGACTCATTACAGAACTCCCATCAAGTAAACTACGCTGAATACACAGATCCAAACGATGTCAAGGAAGTGCCAGAACAAGCTTAGGCAAGCTAGACGACGCGTGTTTGCAAGAGTCAAACCATATTTCTTGATTTGAACCATAAGCACGATCATCCAGACCAGACCAGAAGTTACGTGAATACCGTGCGTACCTACCAAAGTAAAGAACGCAGATAAGAACGCACTTGTGCTTGGACCGTGACCCGCATGAACTAGGTGATTGAACTCATATAGTTCCATGCCGATGAAGATAGCACCGAATACCCAAGTAATCGCTAACCAAGTCAGTACTTTTGCAACGTCTTTTTTGTATGCAGCAAGAACTGCAAAACCAAAGGTTACAGAAGAGATCAAGAGGGCGAAGGTTTCAGTAAGAACGAAACCTAAAGAGTCGCCAAACAGGTCTCTCGCACTTGGAGTACCCACAGGAATGTGGCTACTCAAAACAGCGAACGCAATGAAGAGTGTGCCGAACAGGACAAGGTCACTCATCAAGTAAGTCCAGAAACCAAAGACGGTGATGTCAGTATCATCGTGATGATGATGCTCATCGTGTCCGTGGTTATCGTGATGAAGTACTTCAGCCATTGTCTTAGTCCTTCTTCAAGTGTTTTTCAAGAATCGCATAGCGTTCGTTTTCAATACGCTCAACTTCAGCAGCTGGAACATAGTAATCCACTTTCTTGGTGAAAGAAGACACGATGAAGCTAATGATAGAAGCAATGAACGTAACAACTACTAACCACCAGATGTGCCAGATTAAACCGAAGCCCATAACAGTGATGAACATCGCGATAACGAAACCGGCAGCACGGTTAGTCGGCATGTGGATATCTTCGTACTTCGTTGGTTTTGCATACGCAACACCATTTTCTTTCTCGATCCAGAAAGTATCAATACCATTGATCTTTGGAAGATGAGCAAAGTTATAGAACGGAGCAGGAGAAGATGTCGCCCATTCAAGGGTACGACCATCCCATGGATCGCCAGTCAAATCTAGACGTTGGTCACGTTGTAGGAAACCAACCACGATTTGCATGATGAAACATAGAATACCCAGTGCAACTAGAACCGCACCAAACATCGCGATATCTACATACGGGTCCCATTCTGGGTTGTCAAATGTATTCAAACGACGTGTCATACCCATGAAACCAAGGATATAAAGTGGCATGAATGCAAAATAGAAACCGAAGAACCAGAACCAGAACGCTGCTTTACCCCAAGTCTCATTCAGTCTCCAACCGAACATTTTCGGCCAGTAGAAGATGATACCTGCGAACATACCGAATACCACACCACCAATAATTACGTTATGGAAGTGAGCAATCAGGAATAAAGAGTTGTGTACCAGGAAGTCCGCTGGTGGAACTGCCATCAATACACCTGTTAAACCACCGATACCGAAAGTTACCAGGAAGCCTAGTGTCCATAGCATTGGAGTGGTGAAAACAATACGACCCTTGTACATGGTGAACAACCAAGAGAAGATCTTCACACCTGTAGGAATCGCAATAATCATGGTCATGATACCGAAGAACGCGTTAACGTTGGCACCTGCACCCATGGTAAAGAAGTGGTGAACCCATACAACGAATGACAATACTGTGATTGCTACTGTTGCATACACCATTGATTTGTAACCGAACAATGCTTTGCGCGAGAAAGTCGCAACAACTTCTGAGTAAATACCAAATGCTGGTAAGATCAGAATGTATACTTCTGGGTGACCCCAAGTCCAAATCAAGTTCACGTACAACATTGGACTACCGCCCAAATCATTGGTGAAGAAGTGGAAACCGAAGTAACGGTCAAGCGTTAACATTGCGATTGTTGCAGTCAACACCGGGAAAGCCGCAATAATCAATACTGCTGTACATAAAGATGTCCAGGTAAAGATTGGCATTTCCATAAGTTTCATGCCAGGCGCACGCATTTTGATGATGGTAACGAAGAAGTTAACACCCGTTAATAGCGTACCTAGACCTGAAATTTGCAGTGCCCAGATGTAGTAGTCCATACCTACGCCTGGAGAATATTCGATACCAGACAGTGGAGGGTATGCCATCCAACCTGTTGCAGCGAACTCACCTAACGCAAGTGAAACCATCATCAGACCCGCAGCGCCGGCGAATAACCAGAAGCTTAAAGAGTTTAATAATGGGAATGCAACGTCACGTGCACCGATTTGAAGCGGTACAGAGATGTTCATTAAACCAACTACAAGACCCATTGCCACGAAGAAGATCATGATCACGCCATGCGCGGTAAAGATCTGGTCGTAATGCTCAGGGTGTAGATAACCTTCGCCGCCACCTTTTGCAAGGAACTGCTGAAGACGCATCATGATCGCATCGGCGAAACCACGCAAAAGCATGATCACAGATACGAAGATATACATGATACCAATTTTTTTATGGTCTACAGATGTGAACCATTCGTTCCACAGGTAGCCCCATTTTTTGAAGTAGGTAATACCAGCAAAAACTGCGATACCACCCAGGATCATCATTGCAACAGTTGCCAATACGATTGGATCGTAAGGAATTGCATCTGGACCTAACTTACCTAAGAAGCTCATGTCTTATTCTCCTTGAGAAGCAGTCGCATGTTCACCAGCTACATGAGCTTCAGAAGCAGCCGCTTCGTGAGCAACAGCATCAGTCGCTGCAGCTTCTACAGGAGCTGAATGATCAGCACCGTGATAGTTACTCATATACTTGTGAATCACAGATTCAAACAAACCTTGCTCTACAGAAGAGTAGTAAGTCACAGGATGTGGCTTAGTAGGGTAAGGCTTCATTGCTTCAGCAGCAGCCTTCTCTTCAGGAGTTTCAGCTTTTGCAATAATCGCTTCGATCTGGTGTTTACCACGGTTGCCGTCACGTAAAGTTGCAAATTCAGCTTGGTCTAGAACAGTTTTTTGTACTGCATTAGGGTTAACTGAAGTACCGTTTCCTGCCTGAACAGCAGAAATCCATTCAGCGAATTGAGCATCAGTCACAGAATGTGCACGGAAGCGCATTTGTGAGAAGCCATAGCCTGAATAGTTTGAAGAGAAACCACGATAACCTTCAGCTGGACTAGTTTCATCAGCTAAGAAGTTAAGGTGAGTTTGCATACCTGCCATTGCATAAATCTGACCACTTAACGCCGGGATGAAGAACGAGTTCATCGTGAAGTTAGAGGTTAAACGAAGGCTTACCGGAGTTTGCTCTGGGAAACGTAATTCGTTAACAGTTGCAATGCCTTGCTCAGGATAGATGAAGATCCATTTAAATTGCTCAGCAATAACCTGAACAGTTAAAGGTGCTTTATCTGCTTCAATTGGACGGTATGGGTCATACTTGTGGGAACCCCACCAAGTTAACCAAGCTAAAATACCAATAATAATGACAGGGATACCCCATACCACAATTTCAATCGCAGTAGAGTGTGCCCATGTAGGTTTATAGTCTGCGTCTTTATTCGATGCACGATATTTCCAACCGAACCATAATGCCATGATGATTGATGGAATAACCACCAAAAGCATTAAGTAAATCGCAGTCATCATCAGGTTACTTTGACCTGCTGCAACTGGACCTTTAGAGTTCAGAAGTACCATATCACCACCACACCCGGTCAAGAGTGCAGTCATCGCAGATAAAGACAATACAGCTAAAATCGTTTGTCTCATTTTACAACCTCGGTGAAGAGTCCCATTCCCTAATTTAATATGGGATAGCGATTAAAGTGCACATGACAAAAAAGGCTGAATTTTACAAAACATCCTATTAATCACAATACACCGCTACGTTGTAGGGCATTATGCCTGAGATTCACGAACTAAGCTATATCTAGGGCGCTTTAAATGCCTGTAATAAAAACCGATTTTGCTGGTCTGGATTGGGGAGGATTTATGGGAATTTTATTTCAATTTCAAAGTTCTGTAATCAAAATGGGATGATATTCATCCCATTTTGTGTATTCCTGCACTATTGTTTCACAACTTGCGTTTTTGCGAGTTTATCGTGCAAGGTTTGACGTTTTTTGCCCAATCCGAAGGCCCAGTCAATAATTAAACTCAGTGGCATAAATACAATATTTAAAAATATGAAAAATACGCTACGAATAGTAAAGGCGCGCAACAGGCTGGTCTTTTCACCTGATTCTACATCTACAATTTTGATTTTCGTGAGCTTTTTACCAATACTTTGGCCTGATTTGGCAATCAGAAAGGCTTGAATGGCCAGCATGATAATCAAATAGACCGCTGTGGCAAGCCACGCCTGCTGAGAAAACATCTCAAACATTTGAGTCTGTAATTGCTGAGCCATTGCAGGATCTGCATCGCTACTCAGCACAACATTCATGAATTCTTCATTCAGTTGAGCAAACCGGGTTTCCTGTTCAGGCGTAAAAAAAGCAGTCAAAATGAAGGTTGCTGGTAGCCACAGTAATACGTCTACAATTTTGGCCAGGATACGGCTTGGAATACTGGCAAGTTCATTTTTTTGAGTTGCTGTTTGAGTATGAGGCTGTGAGTAGGCCGAAGTCGTTGGTTGGCTATTCTGGAATACCGGCGTTTCAGGTGTGACTGCTGGAGCGACATAACCTTCGGGTTGATATACCGATTTTCCTTGGGTAAGTTCACCTAAGGCTTTCCACTCGGTCATGCCTTGATGCCATGCCAGGTCAGTCAGCATGACTTGTTGATTCGCCAGCATCTGATTCAATTGCTCGAGCGTATATGGACCAGCTTGTTGATTGTTTCGGGCCAAGTAAATCTGCATATAGACTGAATCTCAATATATAAATGTGAACTGATAATAGCTTTGATCAAGATTGTATTGAATTCTGTTTTGAAAACAAACATCCTCTCATCGTAAGATATAGATTAATTGAGGATTTTCAATCATATTTGTCATTAAAAATGAGCCCATACAAAATTGCAAGGATCTGCATTCTTAAAAATATCTTCCTGAACATTCGATGGTTATTTATTATTATTGCCATTTTGATATGACTTTACTGTTGGTATTTGTTTGTCATTACAGTCTTTATGTGTTGATAAGCGTTGATTTAATTATATTTATAAATTCAATTGTTTAGCTTGTGATTGGGTCTTTAGTTATCAATTTTCAAACAATAAATCATAATATCTATCTCATAAAAAAGACCCTATCAAAGGGTCTTTTTTATTCACAATTGCTTATGCTTTTTGCACTTTTTCTTCAGCCAGGAAGAACCAAGTTTCAAGTACCGAGTCTGGGTTTAAAGACACAGAGTCGATACCTTGTTCCATTAACCATTGTGCAAGATCTGGATGATCAGAAGGACCTTGACCACAAATACCGACATATTTGCCAGCTTTACGACATGCTTGAATTGCAAGAGAAAGCAACGCCTTAACTGCAGGGTCGCGCTCATCAAATAGGTGAGAGACAATACCCGAGTCACGGTCAAGACCAAGCGTTAATTGTGTCAAGTCGTTTGAACCAATAGAGAAACCATCGAAATGTTCAAGGAACTGATCTGCCAATAAAGCATTGGTTGGAAGTTCACACATCATGATCACTTTAAGGCCGTTTTCACCGCGCTTAAGACCATTTAATGCAAGAAGTTCAATTACACGTTTCGCTTCAGCAACAGTACGAACAAATGGAATCATGATCTGGATATTGGTTAAACCCATTTCATCACGTGCCTTTTTCAATGCACGACATTCAAGTTCGAAGCAATCACGAAAGTTATCAGAAACGTAGCGACTTGCACCACGGAAACCTAGCATCGGGTTTTCTTCTTCTGGCTCGTATAACTTACCACCGATCAAGTTTGCATATTCGTTAGACTTGAAGTCTGACATACGAACAATGACTGGCTTGTCTGCAAATGCAGCAGCAAGTGTCGAGATACCTTCAACCAGTTTCTCTACATAGAATTCAATTGGAGATGCATAACCTGCAGTACGCGCCATGACTGCTGCACGTGTTTCACGTGGAAGGCTGTCAATATTGATTAATGCTTTCGGGTGAACACCAATCATACGGTTAATAATGAATTCAAGACGCGCCAGACCAATACCTGCGTTTGGAATTTGAGCAAAGTCAAATGCACGATCCGGGTTACCCACGTTCATCATTACTTTAAATGGAAGAGCAGGCATAGACTCAATTGAATTCTTTTGAATTTCAAAATCTAGTGCGCCTTCATAGATAAAGCCAGTATCACCTTCAGCACAAGACACAGTCACTTCCTGACCGTCTACAAGAACTTCAGTTGCATTACCACAACCCACGATTGCAGGAACACCAAGCTCACGTGCAATAATTGCTGCGTGACAAGTACGACCACCACGGTTTGTTACAATCGCAGCTGCACGTTTCATGACTGGTTCCCAATCCGGGTCAGTCATATCAGATACAAGAACATCACCGTCTTGTACTTTGTCCATTTCTTTAATAGACGTCACAATGCGGACTTTACCAGAACCAATGCGTTGACCGATTGAACGGCCTTCACAGATCACAGTACCGCGTTGTTTCAACAGGTAGCGTTCCATGGTGCCGACATTTTCACGGCTTTTTACAGTTTCAGGACGCGCCTGAACGATGTAAATCTTGCCATCATCGCCATCTTTTGCCCACTCGATGTCCATTGGTGCACCGTAGTGGTTTTCAATGATCAGCGCTTGTTTAGCAAGTTCTTGTAATTCTTGGTCGTTTAAAGCGAACTGTTGGCGTTCAGCTTTTTCAACATCCACGACAACGACAGATTTACCTGCAGATGCTTCTTCACCATAAATCATTTTCTGGTGCTTAGAACCCAGGTTGCGACGAAGGATCGCGTGTCGGCCTGCATTTAAAAGCGGTTTAGAAATATAGAATTCGTCCGGGTTAACTGCACCTTGAACGACCATTTCACCCAAACCATAAGATGCAGTAATGAATACTGCATCACGGAAGCCTGATTCAGTATCTAGCGTAAACATCACACCTGCAGCGCCAGTTTCTGAACGAACCATGCGTTGTACACCAGCAGACAGGGCAACTACATCATGGGCAAAGTTTTGGTGTACACGGTATGAGATTGCGCGGTCGTTGTACAAAGATGCAAACACTTCTTTGATTGCGATCAGAACGTTATCGATACCACGAATATTCAAGAAAGTTTCTTGCTGGCCAGCAAAAGAAGCATCCGGCAAATCTTCTGCAGTTGCAGAAGAACGAACGGCAACCGCGATGTCAGGGTTGCCGTTAGAAAGTTCTGCAAATGCTGTACGAACTTCTTGTTCTAATGCAGGCGTAAGTGGAGTATCCACAATCCATTGACGAATTTTTGCGCCAGTTTCAGCGAGTGCATTCACATCATCAACATTGAGTACAGCAAGCTCTGCATTGATTTTAGCGTTTAGGCCACTTTGCTCGAGAAATTCACGGTAGGCATCGGCAGTCGTTGCGAAACCACCTGGCACAGATACACCAGCATTTGATAAGTGGCTGATCATTTCGCCTAGTGATGAGTTTTTCCCACCGACCAGCTCAACGTCGTGCTTCCCTAATTTTTCCAGACCAATTACGCGCGCTTCCAAAGTTGTTACTCCACTTTTGCAGTATTAATCACTATCTCGGCATGAGAGTATAGCAAATCATCTAGGTTTTTGATTTTACTAAGCGACAGTCATGTAAGATCGGTTTACTATAAAGATTATATAGCACTAAGACAAATGTTGGAGGAGAATTTTAATGTCGGAAGGTAAACAAATTCAGCGTAGTGTTTTCTTTATTTCAGATGGTACCGCCATCACCGCTGAAACCCTTGGACACTCGCTGTTAGCGCAGTTTCCGCATGTGAAATTTGACATTCATATTATTCCTTACATTAGTTCCGAAGAAGCGGCTACAAATGTGGTGGCAGAGATCAATGCAAGAGCTCAAATCGACGGTGAAAAACCGCTGGTATTTGATACCCTAGTTGATCCCTATGTGCGCGACATTATTAATACTGCAAATGCAGTAAATCTCGATGTATTTGAAGGGCTTATTAGTAAGTTGGCTGATGAATTAGGCACGATTCCTACAACTTTAGTCGGGCAGACCCACGCGGTGACCGACTCTGAGTCTTATAAGGCCCGTATTGATGCTGTTCATTTTGCTTTAGATAACGACGACGGCGCACGTACCCGTCATTATGATAAAGCTGACCTGATCCTGATTGGTGTATCGCGGTCAGGTAAAACCCCGACCTCTATTTATCTGTCTTTGCAGTTCGGTATTCGCGTGGCGAACTATCCACTGACTGAAGAAGATTTGGATGATAACCGACTGCCAGCCGTGCTGCGACCGCATAAAAACAAGCTGTTTGGCCTGATGATTGATGCGGAACGCCTTGTGGCCATTCGTTCTGAGCGTAAGGCCAATAGCCGTTATGCCAGCTTTAGTCAGTGTCAGATGGAGTTGCGTGCGATTGAAGGAATTTATATTTCGGAAGGCATCAAGTACCTGAATGTGTCTGAAATGTCGATTGAAGAAATCTCAACACGTGTGTTGCAAATGACCGGTTTAAAACGTCGAATCGGTTAAGAAACCAGCCAGAGCCAAACTGCGGTTTGGCTTTGATTTATAGCTAAAAATTACAAGTAAGCATTGATTAATCGAAATAATGTATGAATTTTATAATTCTAAGAAAATACCAACTATCATATTCTGAAATATAAAAGAGTCTTCTTTGCTCATTCTGTTGAATAAATCATCATGTCGGTTCTTGATACGTAAATAAAAATCTCATTATCAGCTTACCAATTTTTTATTTTTACTGTTCAGTACGAGTTATTTTTCTGCTAAATAAGTATGAATAATGATAGCGACTGGATGCTGCTCACCATTGATACAATGAATCGTATTTTCCGAAATTTTCAGAATCGGCCAGGTAATCAGCTGGCAATTTTCACGTTGTAGAGCAGCATAATAATGATCTGATTTCAGATAAATTTTACGTGAAGATGCAAGATTTGGCATTAACTGGCGTCTTAGCCACAAATTCTGCACCTGATTTTCTAAAAACCGCAGAGAGAGTAGACTTTTAATGCGGTTGTTAAATAAGCGACGATTTTTACCAATTAGTGGATGATTAATAATCCGTTGCAGAATTCGGTCGGAACCAGGCAATACAAAAGCGGGATTAATCTGGAAAACTTTCACCGAACGGGCATATTGACTGATTTTATCCAGCTGGCTCACGGTAAACTGATCCGTGCCAATAATCGCAATATCTTTATCTGCATAATCCAATTCTAACAGTTCGGAAGAGGGCACTTTAATTCCATTAAACTGCTGAAAATGTTCGGGGCGATTTTCAAAAATACCAGCGTGTGGATCCTGCTTGGTAGACATTAGAATTCCTTGAATTTATTTAATAATTAATTTTCTTTGTATGAGATATAAACAAAAACTCAAGCCAGGGTAAAGTGAAAAATTTAACTTAGACAGTCATCTATTTGACCAAAATATAAAATCTGATTTTGTTGAGGCTGAATGGGTTTACAGGCGATCCAAAAAGAATGAATTTTAACTTGCTGAGATGGATGAAAGAAATGAAGTGTTCGTTCAAAGAAGAGGCTGTTTAATGGAGGAGGTCGATAGAAATGATTTTACTGGGATGTTTCTTTTAGTCATTTATCTTTAAAGGTGAAAAAACATCTACCCATTGCTGAGAATAGGTAGATGCAGCTTTCATTTACAGACCGTTTTTAATTTGCATCAACAGCTCAAAGTTGTGCAGACGTTTGTCAGTGTCATAGATGTCACAAGTAAAGATAAACTCATCCACATCATATTTGGCTAAAAGCGATTCTAGCCCAGCTTTAACGGTTTCTTTGGAGCCGACCTGAGCCATGGCAAAGAAATTATCGACTGACATTTTTTCCGGCGGCGACCACAGACCTTCCATCGAATCAATTGGTGCTTTAAGTTTTAGGCTTTGCCCACGAATCAGTGATAAAACCCGCTGATAGGCACTAGTCACCAGATATTCTGCTTCTTCATTGGTATCTGCGACACAGGTCGGTACGCCCATCGATACATAAGGACGATCGAGATATTCAGACGGTTCAAAGTTTTCACGATATAATTGAATGGCCTGACCCAGCATACGCGGGGCAAAATGCGAAGCGAAGGAATAAGGTAGGCCGAGTTTTGCTGCCAATTGCGCACTAAACAGACTGGACCCTAATAACCATACAGGTACATGCGTGCTTTGACCCGGCGTTGCCACAATACGCTGTCCTGGAATTGGATCTTTAAAATATTGCAGAATTTCCAGAACATCCTGCGGAAATTGATCTTCGGTTTCCTGACGGCCACGACGCAGGGCACGCATGGTCATTTGATCTGTACCGGGTGCGCGGCCCAGACCCAGTTCAATACGATCCGGATAGAGCGTTGCCAAGGTGCCGAACTGTTCTGCTACTACTAGTGGAGCATGATTCGGCAGCATAATTCCACCAGAGCCTAAAGTTAGGGTTTTGGTATTCGCCAGTAAATAGCCTAAGAGAACTGCGGTTGCTGAACTGGCAATGCCATCCATATTATGATGTTCTGCCAGCCACATCCGGCGATAACCCAATTTTTCTGCTGCTTGGGCAAGTTCCAGCGCATGGTTTAGCGCGAATTGAATAGTCTTGTCGTCACGAACAGGAACCAGTTCGAGTATAGAGAACTGGGTATCGTTAAGCGTACGCATAGTATTACTCTTAAATAGACATCTCTAAAAGCATACGACTTTAGAGAGTATTTGTATATCGAAAAAAATCGATATAAGTGTAAACTAACAGATAAAGATAAAAAATAAAGGCAAAAAAATAAGCATCCGAAGATGCTTATAAAGGAGGAAAGAATAAGCGGAGAGAATCTTAACGACGACGGTTGTTATAACGATAATCGTTATAGCGGTAGTTACGAGAAGAATTATAGCGACGTTCGTTGCGGTCATCATAACGACGGTCTTCGCTGACTTTCTTACCTAAAGCTGAACCACCTGCTGAACCCAGTGCCGCACCGATGTAACCACCGTTGGTGCCTGCCATATTTCGGCCAACTGCATAACCTGCACCGCCACCTAAAGCACCACCGATAATCGCACCATTACGGTCACGTTTATTTGCAGCTACTGCGGCACCTGCACCGCCACCAATCGCTGAACCGATTGTTGCGCCAGTGGTACCACCCATTTTATTACCTACTGCGGCACCAACAACACCACCTAGTGCAGAAGCTAAGGCTGTATTGGTTGTATTGCCTGCATTGGCAGCTGTCATACCCATGGCTGAGGTTGCTACGACAGCGATCATTAGAGATTTATAGTTCATGAGGACACCTTTTATATATCTAGCTATATTTTGTTGATGAGATAAATTTAATCTAGCAAGCGCCAAACAGCATGGAGGCAATGTTGGCGAATTGTGATTTTTATCTCCTTAATTGATTCATGATGTGGACAGGATAATTCCATGTATTACTTGAAATTTCATGTTATGAAACAGTAATAAAAAAAAGCACCAAAAGGTGCTTTTCATGTTAAATGTAGCGTCTGGTCTAAACAGCCTGAGCACAAATTAACGGTAACGTTTTTTCCAGTGTTTAGAGCGTTTTTCAGCTGCTTTATCTTTGGCAATCTTGTTACCTAGTGCAGCACCACCGGCAGCACCTAAAGCTGAACCGATATAACCGCCGTTAGTACCGCCCATATTTTTACCTACGGTATAACCTGCACCGCCACCTAGGGCACCACCAATGGCAGATTCAGTACGGTTTTTCTTGCTGCTTGCAACTGCTGCGCCGCCAGCACCACCTAAAGCAGCACCAATGGTTGCGCCGGTATTACCACCCATGTTTTTACCTAATGCTGTACCTGCAACACTACCTAAAGCACTTGCTGCTGCAACACGCGCTGTACTGTCGGCATGTGCGTTTACGGTCATCATTGAACCAGCAGCTAAAACTGTACTCATTAAAAGTGCGTTGAGTTTCATGTTATCACTCCGTGTCCATCTACAGGACTGTAGTTATTTCGATGCGGAAAATGTAACAAATCATGCCCAAAACAATATGAAGATGTTTCTTCATAATTCCCTGCTTTATTTGGCGAATTGTAAAATCGGCAAGAAATTAAGAATAAGATCGACTATAAAAAAGTCAATTCCACTGTTTTTAATCATATTTGTTAACAAATGCTGTAGAGCACGAATGATAGCAACGCGGACTTACTCAATAATGATGTTCATTAGAAGCCAGAGTCGTTAAACTAGGCGCAATTTTTTGATTTCGCTGTGCTAAATCGGTTTTTAGTCGCAGCCTATGTTTGAGATTTTTTAGAAAATGAAAGAATCGTTACGTTTACGATTAGACCAACTCTCTGACCGCCATGAAGAATTGACCGCATTACTGGCTGATGTTGAAGTCATTTCTGATAATAAGCGCTTCCGTCAATTGTCACGTGAGCATAATGACTTAACAGAAATCACCAATGTCTGGACCAAGTACAGACAGGCTGAAGAAGACATTGAAACAGCTCAGGCCATGCTGTCAGATCCGGACTTTAAGGAAATGGCGCAGGAAGAAATTAAAGAGAATAAAGCTTTAATTGAATCGCTTGAAGCAGACCTGAACATCTTGATGATTCCGAAAGATCCGAATGATGCCAACTCGGCTTATCTTGAGATTCGTGCCGGAACCGGCGGCGATGAAGCTGCGATTTTCTCAGGCGATTTATTTCGTATGTATAGTAAATATGCGGAAAACCAAGGCTGGCGTATTGAAATCCTCTCTGAAAATGAAGGCGAACATGGTGGCTATAAAGAAGTCATCTGCCTGATTAATGGTGACGGGGTTTACGGTCGTCTAAAATTTGAAAGTGGTGCGCATCGTGTACAGCGTGTACCAGCGACCGAATCACAAGGCCGTGTGCATACCTCAGCATGTACCGTTGCGATTCTTCCTGAAATTGATGTCGATACCTCGGTTGAAATCAACTCATCTGATTTGCGCATTGATACCTATCGTGCTTCAGGTGCAGGTGGTCAGCATGTTAACAAAACCGATTCTGCAGTACGTATTACTCATATTCCAACCGGCACCGTAGTGGAGTGTCAGGAAGAGCGTTCACAGCATAAGAACAAGGCCAAAGCGATGGCACTGCTGGTATCACGTTTGGAAAATGCCAAACGTGCAGCAGCAGATGCAGCAACCTCGGAAATGCGTCGTGACCTGGTGGGATCGGGGGATCGTTCAGAACGTATCCGTACCTATAACTATCCGCAAGGTCGTATGACAGATCACCGCATTAACCTGACTTTATACAAGCTGGATGCCGTGATGGAAGGTGATTTGACTGAATTGCTGGACAGCCTGCATCGCGAATATCAGGCGGATCAATTGGCCATGCTTGCACAGCAGAATGGTGGATAATGAATATTTTACAAGCCTTGGCTTTACGCGGCGAAGCTGAAAGTTACGAACGTCAGGAAAATGCCTGGTTACTGGAACACATCACCAAGATTGATTCATTTGATCTGCTGATAAAAAAGGATCAGGAGTTAACGCCGGAACAGGAACAGGCGTATAAAGACGGATTGGCGCGTATTGCTGCCGGTGAGCCTTTGGCTTATGTCACTGGTTCACAGCCATTCTGGACTTTAGACCTCAAAGTGACCAAAGATACCTTGGTGCCACGTCCGGATACTGAAGTGCTGGTTGAGACTGTGTTGAAATTGGATCTGCCTGATGATGCCCGTGTGGTGGATTTGGGTACAGGTACTGGTGCAATTGCCTTATCACTGGCATCTGAACGTTCTAACTGGACACTAACCGCTTCCGATATCTACGAGCCTACGCTTGAGGTGGCGAAATATAATGCGGAACAACATGATATTGAGAATGTGGAATTTGTTCTGGGTTCATGGTTGAAACCATTTGGCCGTCAATTCTTTGATGCCATTGTATCGAATCCACCTTATATCGATGCTGATGATGTGCATATGCAGAATCTGGCGACTGAACCGGAACGTGCGCTGGTGGCAGATAAAAAGGGGCTGGCCGATATTGAAATGATTATTCTGCAAGCCAAGAAGCATTTGACTGTCAATGGTTGGGTGGTGCTTGAGCATGGTTATGATCAGGCAGACGCCGTACAACATCTATTTAAACAGGCGGGTTATAAGCAAGTCCGCACGGTTAAAGATTATGGCGGGAATGATCGCGTAACTTTGGGTCAATGGCCACATTAATCTGTCATCTATCTTTATAAAAAAGCGACCGATGTGGTCGCTTTTTTATTGGATTTTTTCTTTATAAATTCCTGACTGCATCTGAAACCTTAAGTATTTTGAATGATATGACGCCAACGCAGTATAACTAAAAACAAAAAAGCGATGCCAGAGCACCGCTTTCGAGGAATACTTAAAAAAGAATTACATTGGATAGTCTTGTAGACAGTCATAGACTTCTACCTGATCCAAACTGCCAGTTTCCATTGCCAGACAAAGTGCCACAACTTTCAAAGTGTCTGCCAGAGATCTTTCATCTTTCAAGGCAATACCTTGTTGTAATTCATTGATACGTTCTGCCGGAATTTCAAGGGCCTGAGCCGCTTCCACAGCATCTATCTGATTAAAGAAGTGCAGAATTGCATCTTTCAGTTCTGCATCCGATGCATTTAAAATCCCTTGATTCAACTGTTCTGTAATGAGATCAGTCGAAGAAAATAAAGCTTTAGAGAAGTTTTGGACAAGATTTTGCCCAAGCACATCAGTCATCTTTAACATGGAGATACCTTCAACTAGAAAGGAAAATGGAGAGTACAGCCAATAGCAAAAGTGCTATAAATTGAGTGAAAAATAATCTATTTCCGGGTGAATTGCAAAGCTTTCTGGGTGACTGTGTAGTCCTGCTAATATATATTTTAGGGCTTGAAATATATAATCATAATAAAAATAAATGTTTAGAATCCAAGTATTTTTTCGGTAATATTTTTAAAGTCTAATTTTATATAAATTATCTAATATTATTTTGTCGATACGC
Organism: Acinetobacter sp. TWP2-2-3; assembly: GCF_049896445.1. GTDB lineage: Bacteria > Pseudomonadota > Gammaproteobacteria > Pseudomonadales > Moraxellaceae > Acinetobacter. Next base: position 76,628 of record NZ_JAFCUI010000006.1, on the reverse strand, counting down.
ACCTGGACTGACGCCAGTCCACTTTTTGAATGCACGATGAAATGCACTGGATTCCTGAAAGTTAAGCTGATCGCTGATCTCTTGTAAACTTTGTTCAGTACGGGTCAGTAATTCAATTGCGGTATCCCGGCGTATCTCATTTTTTAATTGCTGATAGCTGACACCTTCACTTTTTAAACGCCGTTGCATGGTGGCTTCAGACATATTCATTTTTAAGGCTAGTTCATTCAGTTCCAGCCATTCTGCCGGCGAAACCTGTAGCAATTTTCGGCGAATCTGGGTGCTCAAGGCATAGGGGTTTTTAAAACGCACCAATAAATTTTGTGGTGTTTGCTGAATAAACTGATACCAAGACTGAGTATCCTGTTTAATCGGCAGTTGCAGATAGCTGGCATCAAATTGCACGTAATTTTCGCTGGCCTGATATTCAATCTGTTCACAGAATCGAACTTTGTAATCAAAATCATTCAGTGGTGCTGCACATTTCAATTGAATCTGATTAAGCAAAATCCGTTGTCCACTTAACCAGCAGATCAGGGTATGAATCAGCATCAGATAAGTCGCATAACTAAACATGCGTTTGGTTGTTTTTAAATCATAAATCACGATATAGGCATAGTGTTCCTCAACCATGAGCGTGCTTTGCAGGTCGTCCAAAACCAAGTTGAGAAATTGCAGAATGTTTTGCAGCGCTTTTTCCAGTGTATCTGCCTGCATAACCATTTTCGAAAGCAATTTAAAACTGCCACGACGCATGGCATGGCTGTCCATGCCAAAAAATTCGTCATTCATGCTGTCTGCAAGCACAGTCCATAATTGGGCAAATTGGCTGACCGACACGCGTGCCTTGGGAGCATTTAATACTTCTGCTGGGATATTGGCTTTTTTCAAAATGGCAGGGATATCAAATTGCAGCCGTTTGGCATCCAGCAATGCTTCGTTCACCAGGTCAATCGAGATGGTGCCTTTGCTATATTCCAGTGCAGGCTTATACATATTCAGTCTGACATCCTTGTTTTCATTGTTCAAATACATCATGCAAGATGCAATATTTGGAAATTGTACAGAATAAAAACTCTGTTTACTCTGCATATTAAGTCGTATCTGAAATAGAAAAATCGCTAGGAAATAAACATGAACATTCAGGGAAAAGTTATTGTGATCACTGGTGGTGCCTCAGGTTTGGGTGCAGCTACAGCGACTCATTTGGTTGAACACGGTGCTAAAGTGATTCTGGTCGATATGAATCAGGAGCGGGGTGAAGTACTACAGCAGCAACTGGGTTCACAGTCTGAGTTTGTACAGCTTGATGTTACCGATGAACAAGCCGTTGAAAGTTTCTTCGCTCATGTTGAAAGTACGTATGGTCAACTGAATGGTCTGATCAACTGTGCCGGGATTGCACCGTCTGCCAAAGTATTGGGACGAAACGGCATCCATGAATTGACAATGTTCCAAAAAGTGCTGAATATTAATGTAAACGGTACTTTTAATATGTTGCGTCATGCGGCGGCTTTAATTGCAAAATATGAGCTGCAAGCCGGTGAAGAAGAACGTGGGGTGATTGTGAATACTGCCTCTGTGGCTGCTTATGATGGTCAGATTGGCCAGACTGCTTATGCTGCTTCAAAAGGTGCAGTCGTCGCAATGACCTTACCTTTGGCACGTGAACTGGCTCGTGAGGCAATTCGTGTCATGACTATCGCGCCGGGCATTATGGAAACTCCGATGCTGAAAGGCATGCCGCAAAATGTCCAGGATGCTTTGGGGCAAATGGTGCCATTTCCATCGCGTCTGGCCAAACCACAGGAATTTGCCCAGCTGGTGGGACATATCTTTGAAAATGGTTATTTGAATGGTGAAGTGATTCGTCTAGATGGTGCAATCCGTATGGCGCCAAAATAATTTTTTAAATAAACACATTTTCTCTGATTCATCAAAATGGCAATGACGTATCAGGGAAAGTTGCATGCTGAATTTGCCGAATATATCCAGAAAGCATCACATTTCTGGCAGTTAAAAAGTCCTTGCTAATGCTGGATAGAAAAAAATAAAGAAGGGAAATACCCGTGATTTTAAATGATGAACAAAAAATGATTCAGGACATGATGCGTAACTATTCGCAGCAGAAACTGAAACCGACGGCGGCCTTACGCGACAAAACGGCACAATTTCCAGCACAAGAACTTAAAGAGCTTGGTGAGCTTGGTGCATTGGGTATGACAGTGGCTGAAGAATGGGGTGGTGCAGGTCTGGATTATGTATCATTGGTTTTGGCGCTAGAGGAAATTGCCGCAGGAGATGGTGCAATCTCGACGATTATCAGTGTGCAGAATTCTTTGCCTTGCGGCATTACCCAGCGTTATGGCACTGAAGCACAAAAACAGCAGTATTTAACTAAGCTGGCGACAGGTGAATGGCTTGGCTGTTTCTGTTTGACAGAACCTCAGGCCGGTTCGGATGCCAGTTCGCTGGAGTGTAAAGCCGAACGTGATGGTGATGAATGGGTGCTAAATGGCACCAAGCAGTTTATCACGACAGGTAAACACGCACAGATTGCACTAGTCTTTGCTGTGACTGATAAATCTGCAGGGAAAAAGGGTATTTCATGCTTTCTGGTGCCGACCGATGCACCGGGTTATATCGTGTCACGCCTAGAAGAGAAAATGGGTCAGCATTGTTCGGATACCGCGACCATCGTTCTGGATAACTGCCGGATTCCGGCTGCCAACCTGCTGGGCCAGGAAGGTGAAGGCTATAAAATTGCCTTGTCGAATCTTGAATCGGGTCGGATCGGCATTGCAGCACAATCAGTCGGTATGGCGCGGGCTGCACTAGATGCTGCAGTGGAATATGCCAATGAACGCAAAGCCTTTGGTGTGGAAATTGTGCAGCATCAGGCTGTGGCGTTCAGGCTTGCAGATATGGCGACCCAAATTGAAGCCGCACGTCAGCTTGTCTTGCATGCTGCAACGTTAAAAGATGCAGGCTTGGCGTGTTTAAAAGAAGCATCGATGGCAAAGCTGTTTGCATCGACCATTGCAGAGCGAGTCTGTTCAGATGCGATCCAGATTCATGGTGGCTACGGTTATGTCTCTGATTTTCCGGTTGAGCGTATCTATCGTGATGTGCGAGTGAGCCAGATTTATGAAGGTGCATCAGATATTCAACGACTGGTGATTGCACGTGAAGTGTGTCAACGCTGATTGTTAAATTAAAAAAAACAGACTTTGATTAATGTTCAAATTCTGTACTTACATGGATGGATATGGAAATTGCAGGATTCAACTGAACATGATGATCTAAAGACATACAGTGCGAATAATCGAAAAATAAGCTTTATTCATGTTCTAGCCATAGGGCATGAATGCAGATTTGAGAAAGTATGCTGATGGAATCAGCAGGAACAACAAATACAAATGGACAAACTCAGGCAAGGTCGCCTGAAAACTACAACAGGAAAGAGGTTGTCGTCATGAAGACACTAGAACAGGCATATGCTGATTTTAATTTTGAAAATATGGTTCAGGAACATCTGGTTGGAAACGCAGAGAACATCAATGCGTATACCGAATGCTGTGGTCGCTACCTGGGTCAAAACCGAACTGCACTGATCTGGGAAGGCAAAAACGGAGACGCAGAGCAGTGGACCTTTGAACAGCTGGCCGTGGCTTCAGGGCAGTTGGCCAATTATATGCATTCTCTGGGTTTAAAGGCCGGCGACTGTATTGCAGGGTTACTGCCAAGAACGCCAGCACTCTTAATTACCATATTGGCCACCTGGCGGATCGGTGCCATATACCAACCTTTATTTACTGCTTTTGAAAGTAAAGCCATTGAACATCGCATCAGTACCGCTGGCACCCAGTTGATTGTTACTGATGAAGAGCAGCGACTGAAACTCCATGATCTCAATGTCCCGAATATTCTGACTGTGCATCAGGCAGCGGCAGATGACTATCAAGATGCGGATTTCTGGACAGCCTTACAGCAACAACCGGAAGAGTTTGAACCGGTAAATTGCCAGTTTAATGATGTCTTCCTGATGATGTTTACTTCAGGCACCACAGGCTTGGCGAAATCGGTTCCTGTGCCTTTAAAAGCCTTGTTGGCCTTTAAGGGTTATATGCTGCACGCTGTAGATCTGCGAGATGAAGATTCCTTCTGGAATCTGGCAGATCCGGGCTGGGCGTATGGACTGTATTATGGTATTGCAGGGCCGTTGAGTTTAGGGCACAGCATCATCATGGATGAACGTGGATTCAGTGTCGATAACGCCATACAAATCATTCAAAAATATCAGGTCAGCAACCTGACCGGCTCGCCAACCGCATTCCGTATGTTCTTTGGCTTTAAAGAAAAATTTGATGCAGGTATCAGTTCGCATTTACGCGTGGTAAGCAGTGCAGGTGAGCCGCTCACGCCTGAAGTGATTCAGTGGTTCAATCATGATTTAAATGTGAATATCTATGATCAATATGGACAGACTGAACTGGGTATGGTGATCGCCAATCATCATGGCCTGGAGCATTATAAAAAAGTCGGTTCAGCTGGTTTTGCCATTCCTGGGCATCGTTTTGCTGTATTGAACAAAGAACATCAGGAAGTAGAAAAAGGCGGTATTGGAACACTTGCTATCGACTGTTCAGCTTCACCTTTGATGTGGTTTGAAGGCTATGCAGGGCATAACCGCAAGTCATTTGTCGGGCAGTATTATCTCACTGGTGATACCGTGAAGCTGAATGAATATGGCGGTATTGATTTTATTGGGCGTGCAGACGATGTCATTACAACCTCGGGCTATCGGGTTGGGCCTTTTGATGTAGAAAGTACCTTGCTTGAATGTGAGGAAGTGCTTGAATCCGCAGTCGTTGGAAAGCCAGATCCAGAACGAACAGAAATTGTGAAAGCCTTTGTAGTGCTTAAATCGGCTTATCCTGCTACTGAAGATTTAATGTTGAAACTGCAAAGTTATGTACGTTCACGCTTATCCAAACATGCCTATCCGAAAGAGATTGAGTTTGTAGAAGCTTTGCCTAAAACATCGAGCGGCAAAATTCAGCGCAATTTACTCAAACAGCAGGAAATAGCCAAAGTCCAAGAGATGAAGCGAGTCAGTTAATTTAGTTAGTTAGTTTCTCAAATTAGTTTTTTGATTGAATGCTAAAAGGTTGCCATGGCAGCCTTTTGGTTTTTTAGGAAATAAATCTTCTACTTAAATTTTAGTCAGATATTGAGCTGATTTTCCCAAGCTTATATTTTTAAGAGAGCAGATTAAGGCAAGCAAAAATTATAATTTTTTATGTCATTACAGTGGAATTACATTGATATTTAAAATTAAATATATCAAAAAATTAGCCTCTTAATTTCAAGAGGCTAAATCTCATTCATTACCAGATATTACTTTGTAGATTCACTTTTTGATGTTCTGCATGCGGTTCGCCCGCTTCACCAGTTACGCCGCCTTTTAAGGCTTTAAAAAGCTGGGTGACTTTGTTGTCTGTCACATTCCAATATTCTGCGCTGATTGCTTCAGCAATCAATACCCGTACGGTAGGATCATCTTTGCCTTCAAACCAGTTTTCAGCCCACGGATTCCACAACTGTTCAATCAGAATGCGGTCAGTACTGATCTGGGCATGAGCACTGATCGACACATAGATACCATCTGATGGTTTTGCAAAAGACAGACCAATCTGACCACGGCCTGTTTCTGTTGCTTTGACCAGATCATTGGTGTTACGCAGGATGAAATATAAGTTTTGACGTTCATTCATCTGCTCGGAGTTCAGCATGGTCATCGGCTGGGAGTGTATTTCATGTGTGTCGGTTAAATGGCTGATCATGGTGTAACGAACATCCTTGATCAATTCCCATAATTTTTCACGATTATCATGTTGAGTATTGTTATGCTCGGTCATGTATGTTCTCCATACGATTTTATGAAAGCTGAAAAGATTGCTTGGTATTTTCAGATTAATCATATTTAGAGACAGATGCCTTAGGTCTCACTGAACTCATACATTTTCATACTCAAATATAGGCAGAGACTACAGAATTGCTAAACAAGACAGCTCGATTTACAGGGAAATTTAATAACAAAGATTTTAAAAACTTCAGGTCTGACACCTTTTATAAGTTAGAAAAAGCTGTTTGCCGGAACCATTGAATTGAGGTGATTCAAAAAATCTTGCCAAGCCATAGCCGCTGCATCTTGATACCGAGCGTTTAGCTGATATGCTATTTGCCATCAACGATGGCCGAACCATTTATTGATGTGCTGTGAATTGAATGTGAGATTGATATTCCAGAGATTTATCAGTCCTTAAAAAATTCAGTAAAGCTAATTTTTGCGATCATTGTTAAAAATTTTCGAAACAAGGAAAGACGTTGTCTACATTTAACATGGATGCCATATCCCCAGAATTCGAACTCACCGATGCTGAACTGCATCTGTATAGCCGTCAGATTCTTCTGGATGGCTGGGATATTGACGCTCAAGAACGGTTAAAATTTTCTAATGTCTGCATTATTGGTTGTGGCGGGATAGGCTGTGCACTGGCAGAACTTCTGGCACGTGCAGGTGTGGGAAAAATTACCCTGATCGATCCGGATACCATCGAGATGAGTAATTTACAGCGACAACTGGCATTTATACCGCAGGATATTGGATTTTATAAGGCAGAAACGCTGGCCAAAAGACTGAGTCAGGTTAATCCGAACCTACAAGTTGAATATGTGAATCAGGCCTTAACGGCTGAAAATGTAGTAAGTGTGATTGAGCATCAGGATCTGGTATTGGATGGCTGTGATCAGTTTGCCACACGTTATCTGGTCAATCATATTTGCGTGGAGCTGAATGTGCCCTTATTGAGTGCTTCTGCGATTGGCTTGCAAGGTCAGCTATTTATGGTCGAAGGGGATTCCGCCTGTTATGCTTGCCTGTTCCCGCCAGAAAATCAGGCCGATGAAAGTCTGCGCTGTGCAGATTCCGGTGTACTGGCGACCACACCGAATGTGATGGCCAGCTTGCAGGCACATCATGCCTTGTTATATCTGGGATTAGGTCAGATACCACTTCGACAAAAACTGTTGTTGTGGGACGGACTGAGTTTTAAGCAGCGGATTCTCGCTTTCGAAAAAGATACAGATTGCCTGATCTGTCAGGCAAGATAAGCCTGCAAAGTCCAATTTTTTTGCTACACTGCGTTTAATTAATTTTTCCTAAGACATTATGAAAAACAATATCTGGTTAGATGGAATACGTTCAGTTGCCCGTATGGGAGAAACAGCAGTCGTTGCGGCAAAGGCGGGCTTTAAATATGCTACTGAAAAGCCGAGCAATGCCAAACTGATGCGTGAAACTTTTGAATCCTTAGGTTCAACTTATATCAAGCTGGGTCAGTTTATTGCCAGCACACCGTCGCTGTTTCCACGTGAATACGTTGAAGAATTTCAGGGTTGTCTGGATCAGACACCACGCTTGCCGTTTAGCTATATTCAGCAAGTGTTGGCTTCTGAATTTGCAGGACGTAATCTGGATGAAATCTTTGCATCAATTGACGAAACCCCATTAGCCTCTGCATCTATTGCACAGGTGCATGCGGCCAAATTGGTGTCTGGCGAAGATGTGGTGATTAAGGTACAAAAACCGGGTGTAGAGACCATTTTGTACACTGACTTGAACGTCCTACATTGGGCAACCAAGTTACTGGAAAAAGCAGTCCCTAAAGTCAAGTTTGCTTCACTGGCTGACATTGTCGAAGAAATCAAAACCCGTATGGTACGTGAAGTTGATTTCATTGAAGAAGCCCAGAATCTGGATGATTTCGTTAATTACCTGAATATCACCAACAATCAGGCAGCCACTGCGCCGAAGGTTTATCATCAATATTCGACCCGTCGTGTGCTCACCATGCAGCGTTTATACGGTGTGCCTTTGACAGATTTTGAAGTGGTCAAAAAAGTATCCAAAGATCCATCTCAAGTACTCATCACTGCGATGAATACCTGGTTCGGAAGCTTGATGATGTGTAACAGTTTCCATGCCGATCTGCATGCAGGCAACCTGATGCTGCTCGAAGATGGCCGTGTCGGTTTTATTGATTTCGGTATCGTTGGTCAGCTCAAGCCTGAGGTATGGACGGCATGTATGGCATTCATGGATTCATTGCAACATACCAATTATGAGCTGATGGCACAAAACATGCTGAAAATGGGCATGACCGCTGTGCAGATTGATACCAAAGTTTTGGCTGCTGATCTGGAACGTTTATTTAGTGGCGTGTTGATGGCAGATCCACAGGAATTGTTAACGTCTAATCCTGCTGACCTGAACGATATCATGATGGATATGGTGGCTGTGGGTGAACGTCACGGGATCCGGTTCCCGCGCGACTTTGCCTTGCTATTCAAACAAATGTTGTATTTCGACCGTTTTATGCGAATTCTGGCGCCGTATACCGATATCTATGCCGATCAGCGTTTGCAAATGGTGCAAAGCATGGATCCTAATCTGCTGTTAAAGCATTAATTTAATCCCTCCCGACCTCCCTTTCTAAAGGGAGGAGTGTCTCATTGCTTGATAAAGTAGAAGCGATAAAAGTCCCTCTTTATAAAAGAGGGATTTAGGGAGATTAGTTGTAAATATCATATTCTCGAGCAATCCAATGGACGCCATTATTATTGAAGGTTTAAAAGTTGAGACAGTCGTTGGCTGCTTTAACTGGGAGCGTCAAATTATTCAGCCTTTAATGCTGGATTTGATCATTCAAACCGATTTGGAACAGGCATCAAACTCAGATGCACTTGCAGATACGTTGAATTATGCAGAAATTTGTGAGATTTCCAGTAAAGTCATTCAAGACGCCAAGCCTGAATTGATTGAACATGCAGCAAAGTTAGTGCTGAATGCACTTTTTACTACCTTTACAGCAATTGAATCGATTAATATTACGATCCGTAAGCCTGCCATTATCGCGCAAGCCAATTCTGTAGGGATACGTCTTGAACGCCACCGAAACGATTTTCGCCCTAGCATTAGCGAGTAATTGTCATCCTCAGCAACACTTTCAAGCTGCACAGCAACGTATTTCTGAATGGGGAGAAGTTCAGTTTTCTCCCATTTATATGATTCCTTGCCGTGATGGCATCGGCGCAGATTACTGGAATGCAGCGTGTTTATTGCGAAGTTCGGTGTCTAGTGAAGACCTGATTGAGCTGCTCAAACAGCTGGAACAGGCATCAGGGCGAGTACGTCCATCACATCAGATTACTTTGGATGTTGATTTGATTGCCTGGGGATCCGATCTTCAACATATGCAGTTTAATGAAAAAAAATTGCCTTTGGCTTTGGATGTGAAAGTGCCCATGTTTGATATCTGGCATGATGCCATGTTCGAACATGGATCACATAGCTTCCCAACAGTTGAACAGCTGATTTAAATCAAATCACCTAATTTTTTGCTCATAAATTTTATCCAGTAAGAATGATTAACCAACCTGATCAAACAAGATCAGGCTTTTTTATGATTCAATTTTTTGTTTTAGATGAAAAGAAAAATTCAGATAAGATGAGGTGCTTAAGTATAGAGCTCATTTAAAAATGAAAATATTAGAAATCTTGGTTTCGGTGATTTTAATCCTTGGGATTCTTTATGTGATCCAATGGGGATTTCATGGTTTTCCGACGGGAAATTAATATTTGATTGATTTAAAGCTCTGGAATTTATTTTAAGATCAGTAAAAACCCTCAAAGCAGTAAAAATGCCTCATCGCTCTTTCACTTTTTCTTGTTATAAAAAATGATCAGCAATATGATAATGATCGCCAAGATGGCAAGAATAACCGTAGTTTCCATAACAATACCTCTCATGCATAGATCTTAGGTTTTAAATATCTAAATTAAAACCGAACATATATTAATTAAACTCAAGTTTTGTTAGAGCGGCTAGTTTTTGAAAAAACATTTTTCAGTGATGTTAATACAAGAGCCGCTCAATCCTATTCTTTGTCTAGCTAAAAAATAAACACATATTTAGGCAACAGACACATTAAATAATGATCCGATCCATGCACTGAATAACATGGCGATAATTCCCCAGAGCATCACCCGAACTGCACCTCTCCAGACGCTTACTCCACCGGCATAGCTTGCCAGTGCACCCATCATCCCCAGGCTTAAAACGCCAATCAGCATGACGCCTTTATCCAGATAGTGTTCCGGTAAAATCATAATTGAAATTAAAGGAAATAATGAACCTACCGTAAAGGCCATGGCCGAAGAAAATGCAGCGAGAAAGGGTTGGGCAGAGGTATGTGCTGAAATACCAATTTCATCCCGGGCATGGGCATCCAAGGCATTATGGTCGGTCAGCTGTTCAGCGACCTGTTGTGCCAAAGCAGGTTCCAGACCTCGTTGTATATAAATCGTTTTGAGCTCATTTAACTCATGCGTGGGATGGCGTTGTAGTTCGCGCTCTTCCATGAGTAGATCATTGGTTTCAATGTCTTGCTGGGATTTAACCGAAATATATTCACCGGCCGCCATTGATGCGGCTCCAGAAATCAATCCGGCAACACAGGTCACCAATAAAATTTCTGTAGATGCTCCACTGGCTGCAATACCCACCACCAGACTGGTGACCGAAATAATCCCGTCATTTGCCCCCAGTACAGCTGCACGAAGCCAACCCGCGCGTTCGATATAATGTTTTTCAAGATGGTATGAATGGCGCACAATGAAGCCCCTTTTTTATTATCATCATGATTATATTAAATTTAAGTCATGTATAGATAGTAGGATTGAATCGATCTGAAAATTATCTTGAATGATCAGCTCATCGTGCGCTTGGCTGAGCATTTTATCAATCCAAGATAAAATCGAAGTGAGATTCATAAGTTCAAGAAATCAGACGCACTTGATACATAATTGATTTACGAATGGTAAAAATGACTAAAGCAAATCAAACATATCGAACAAAATAATAGCTGAGTGAGTTGGTTTAAAAAGAGAATTATCATGAAAGAAAAACATGAAAGCCATAAATGCTTGGTATGCGGCAAGCACTTTCTTCTGAAAAATCTCACCCCGATGGGAACAGTCAGACAAGTCATTACCGAAGAGATTGCCAAAGATATTCCAGGCTGGACACCGCAAGATTATATTTGCCAGGCAGATTTAACCCAGTACCGTATACAGTATGTACATTCATTATTAAGTTCGGAAAAGGGTGAAGTGACTGATCTTGAGTTTGAAGTGATTGATAGCATGCATCAGCATGAACTGATTACCAAAAATGTGGAAACGACCTTAGAGCAAAAGTGGACCTTGGGAGAAAGGCTCGCCGATAAAATTGCAACTTTTGGTGGAAGCTGGACCTTTTTGATTTGTTTTGCAATCTTCTTGGGCCTGTGGATTACGATAAATACTGTGGTGATGGTGACACGACCTGCTGATCCTTATCCTTTTATTCTGTTGAATTTAATCCTATCCTGTCTTGCGGCGATTCAGGCACCTATTATTATGATGAGCCAGAACAGACAGGAAGCAAAAGACCGCTTACGTTCGCAAAATGATTATCAGATCAATTTAAAAGCCGAGCTGGAAATCCAACACTTGCATGAAAAATTAGATCATCTGCTGCTACATCAATGGGAACGGCTGGCGCAAATTCAGGAAATCCAGCTGGACCTGCTTTCTGAAATGAGCAAAAAAGATTAAAGGATGCTGTGGGGGAATCTCTATTATTTTATAGAGCTTATAAGTAATAAGATCGCCATATGCCTTGAGTTGTTATTATCTCGCTCAAGATTTGACCCATATTAAAAAGCCCACAAATGAGTGGGCTCAAACTAAAACCGTCTTATTTAAATAAAATAACTGGTTTTGGTCATCAACTTGGAAATGCCTGTCATGGCGATCTTAACTGGAACGGGTAAATCTACACCGCCAGCATTTAACGCTGTATCCCGATGATGCAGTTCATCTTCATTCATCTGTTCTAGAATACGACGAGAACGTTCATCCTGCGGTGGCAACTGGCTAATATGATGCTGTAAATGCATGCTGACCTGACGTTCTGTTTCAGCCACAAAACCCAAGCTGTATTTGTCACCTGCGATTCCGGCAATCGCGCCCATACCAAAGGAAAGACCGTACCAGACCGGATTGAGTAGGCTGGTATGGCTATCCAGTTCTTTTAAGCGGTCTTCACACCAGGCCAGATGATCCTGTTCTTCAATCGCTGCCTGTTCCATTTCACGACGTACATTCGGGAGTTTAGCCGTCATCGCCTGACCATGGTACAGTGCCTGTGCGCAAACCTCACCACTATGATTGACCCGCATTAAACCTGCTACATGACGTGCATCACTGACCGTTAATTGTGTTTCTACCGGTTGGGCCGGATTTTCACGTTGGGCCGAAGTCGTGCCCGGGACTAGACTGCGTAATGCCTGGTCAAAAGAGTGAATCAGTTTATCGAGACCTGTATATTGACGCATGAATTAATCCTCCAAGGGCGCTTTTGCAGTTTTGATCATTGGTTTCAGCCGGTAAAGTAGCCATAGGGTAAACAGGCCACTTAATACTGCGGTAATACAAAAAAGTATTTTAAGATCAAGCTCTAAAACACTCAAAATAATAATCGAGAATATAGCAGAAGATACCATGAAAACGGCATTCAGAATGTTATTTGCTGCAACCACACGCGCACGATGTGAGCGAGGAGAATGCGCCTGCATCATGGCATACAGCGGTACAATATAAAAACCGCCACTCACCCCGAGTAAGGTCACTGCTAGCATCACATGATAATAGCTCCAGCCCTGCTGAAAAACTTCTGCTAGACCGATTAATGCACCTGTACGTTCCGGAACAAAAGCCAGACTCGCGGCCAGATACAGGGCAAAGATCACAAGACCGATTGCACCAAAAGGCACCATTTTAATATTGACCTGGCTGCCGCCAATTTTACGGCACAGGAAAGAACCTAGTCCGATTCCGACAGAAAAGAAAGTTAGCAACAGACTGGCGACATTTTCCGAGGCATGCAGATTTTGTAGTGTCAGCTGTGGAATCTGAGTCAGATAGGTGGCACCATAAAACCAGTACCATGAATTGCCCAGTAAAATGGTAAATACTAAAGGCAGGCCTTTGGCATATTTCAAGGTTTGCAAACTGGTACGAAAAAAGTTCCAGTCAACTTGCAGCTCAGGCGCGGGAATACTTTGCTTGAGGATATAACGGCAGGATACATAGCCAATCAAGGCGATGCTGATCACGGTTAAACTGATCCAGATGAGGTTGCCAGCGGAAGCTGCAATGACTGCACCGCCCAGAATCATACCGAATAGGATTGCCAGAGAAGTTCCGGACTGAAACAGGGCATTGCCGGACATCAGTTCATTGGGTTTCAGCACTTCCGGTAAAATCGCGTATTTGATCGGGCCAAAGAACGTGGACTGGGTTCCCATCAGGAATAAAGCAAATAACAGAATCCATAAATTACCGAGCAGGAAACCGATCGTTCCTAGCAACATAATGACAATTTCCAGAAGCTTGAGATAGCGAATCAGCTGTGAACGTTCATATTTATCGGCAATCTGACCGGCAGTGGCTGAAAAAATAAAATAAGGCAAAATAAATAGTAAAGCCGCCAGATTATTCAATGTGCTGATGCTGGCCGATTGCTGTTGAATCCAGCCATAAGTGATCACCAGCAGTAACGCCTGTTTAAATACATTATCGTTTAATGCACCAAAAAACTGCGTCAGAAACATCGGTAAAAAGCGCCGAGAAGCTAACAAATGTTCATTTTTGTTCATATAGGCCGTGCTACATTAAGTTTTATTAAGAAATGTCAGTTATGCGTAAACATTGAGAAAAATCATGTAAGATACTTTCAGCCATGTAAAGGTAAAAACCAATTAATTAAGCTCCTTAGCTTATATTTTTCGGTCAAATAATCAATTAAAGAATGTATTCGTTTAGAGTTTGCTATGCCTGCAAAGAAAAATTTTAAAAAAACGATGCTAAATCGCAGTATGGGGCCTCTCATACCACAGCATAGTGGTATGCAGCTGTGTATGAGCATATTTTTTATGATGTTATCCCATCAGAGCATGGCACAAACTGAACAGCCCGAAACACCCGTGGCCATTTCTCAGGCAGAAATGGTGGACGAGCTATCCAAAGAAGCGATTCGTCAGGGTGTGGCCACGTCCAAAACGGAAGCGGAAGAAAAAATTGAAGAAGCCTTGGATCCGGAAGTACCAGTTGACAGCATGTTGATGCTGGAACAACAGCAAAATGCAGGATCTGGTCTGGGTGAATTTACGCCGATCGAGTTTGATGATCTGGAAGATCTGCCAGTACAGACTATTGATCAGAACATGGCGAATGAAATTTACCAGGTAGCCGAGCAAGCCAAACAGGAAGCACAAAACTATCGCAATACTCAGACCAGCGAAACGGTGGTGGCCGATATCAGCCAGCAAGAACTGCTGGAAATCAATCAGGCGCCGGTTAATGTCGATCAGTTAATGCAATCGATTCAGGCAGACAGCCAGATTATTGTACAAAATAATGAAGCCGGATTGACCTTGCCAGAAGTGCCAGGTCAGCTTGTCGCTGAGGATGATAAACGTCCAAATCTGTTCAAACGACTATTTTATAAAATACGTCCTCCACGTCAGATCATGACCGCAAGAGTTCCTCGCATTAGTGCCGATGTAGTGATCATGAATGGGCAAGGTGTTGCACAAAGCAACGGTATGCTGAATCGTAAAGATGTACCTGAAGGCCATCTGAATTTAAGAAATAATGTCAAAGCCAAATTATCCAGTTTTACCCAGGAGTCTTTTGGCGACTTTAATTCGGCATTGCCGCAATTACGCACCTTGTCCAGACAGGCAGCGCAGGCGGTGGGCTATTATAATGCCCAGTTCAGGTTTGAAAAAATCTCTGACAGTCGGGTTCGGGTTTCTGTGACCCCGAATGAACCTGTCCTGATCAGCACTCAAAATATTGAATTTACTGGAGAGGGCGCCGAACAGCCACAATTCCAGGTCATTAGTCTTTTGCCTGAACAGGAAGAAGGCGATATTTTCAATCATGGCAATTATGAAAAAACCAAAACACGGATTACTACTGCAGCCAATAACAATGGTTATTTTGATTCATTCTGGCGTCTGCATGATGTAAAGATTGCCCAGCCACAAAATACCGCCGATGTGAACCTGCGTTTTGAAACCGGCGAACGTTACAAGCTGGGTAATGTCGAGTTCAGAATGAGTGATCCTGAAAAGGAATTTCCGCTGGACCGTGACGTACTGGAAAGTCTGGTTCCCTGGACAGAGGGTGCAGATTATACCTTCTGGCGGGTGAATAGCCTGGCCAACAACCTAACCAACTCACGCTATTTCAATTATACACTGGTAGATGCGATTCGCCCTGATCCGCTTGATAAAGAGCTGGAACTTGCACCCGATATTCAAAGCCTGATTGAAGAACAGAAACGGAGTGAAGATCAGGCTGCTACGATGCAACCAGCTCGCTCGGTATCCTCTTCTCAGGAAGTGACCCAGAATGTCGTAGATGAAGACCAGTTTGCCGGTAGCCGCGATCAGGAAAGCGCAAATTTAAGAACTTTGCGGGTTGAGCAGCAAACCAAAGAGAATGAACAGGATCGTTTAAAAGTACAGGCACGGGAAGAGAAAAAGATTCCAGTGATTGTGACTTTAAATGCAGACCGTTTAAACAGTGCTGAAGTGGGTCTGGGTTATGGCACAGATACCGATATCCGTTTACGTGGTCAATATCGCCGCGCCATTGTGAACAAGCGCGGACATTCGTTTGATGCCAACATGGAGCTATCAGGCATTCGTCAGTCGATTGATGGACGTTATAATATTCCTTATAACCATCCGCTGAATGACTATGTCAGTATTGTGGGTGGTTATGAGCGTGAAGAGCGTGAAGGCGTCGCACAGGGTGAAGGCCTGTTGATTGAATCTGCAGTCTTAGGTGCAGACCGGATTATCAAGAATCCACGTGGTAGCTGGCAGCGGACTTTTGGCGCACGTTATCGTCTGGATCGTTTGAAGCAGGATGGTTCTGTCGATTTTAACCAGATTCCTGAAGCTTTTCGCTTTAATACCGAAGATGAGCAGCAATCCCTATTAGTCGGTTATGAAGTCTCACGTACCGAGAGCGATCGTCGGGTCAACCCAACCAAAGGCTTCAAACAGACCTATAAGATTGAACTGGGCAGTGAGGCTTTACTCTCTGATGCAGATATGGCCATTGTGAATGCGGGCTGGCGTTTTATCTATTCATTGGGTGAAAATGCAGACCATCAGTTTGTTGGGCGTGCCGACGCGGGTTATATTTTTACTCAAGATTTTGCCAAAGTACCGTATAACCTGAGATATTTCACCGGTGGTGACCAGAGTATCCGCGGTTTTGACTACAAGAGCCTTTCTCCGGAAATTGACGGCTTTAAAGTGGGCGGGCAGGCCTTGGGCGTGGCTTCATTAGAATATAATTATCAGTTTAAGGAAGGCTGGCGTGCTGCGGTCTTTGCAGATGCCGGAAATGCCTATAATAAAGAATTCAGTAATCCGACCGAATATGGCGCGGGTGTGGGTGTGCGTTGGGCTTCACCGATTGGGCCAATACGTATAGATGTTGCGACTGGACTGTCTGATGACAATTATCCGATTCGTTTACATTTCTTTATTGGATCGCAGTTATAAAACATCATTTTAAAAAATAGTTATTTGGGTAGATCATGGTCGAGAACCAACCACAGCCAGAACAAGAACCACAAGATAGCGTTGTGCCGAAAAAGCGCCGTATATTCAGAAGCATCCTATTATCGGTGCTTTTTTCGCTGATTTTTCTGCTGTCTGTGCTGGCTCTACTATTTTCGACCAATCAAGGCAGTAAATTCCTGCTGGATCAAGTGCTAGAACGCCAGCAAATTATTCAATATGAATATGAAGGCGGTAATTTATGGCGCGGGATTATTCTTAAAAATGTGCTGGTCAGCCTGAAACCGGTCGATGTCAAAATTGATCGTGCTGATGTAAAACTTGGTTGGCGCGCGATTGTCAAAAAAGAAATTCATCTGACTGAAGCCGATGTCCTTAATCTGCAAATTATTAACAAGCGACCTTCAACAGGCGAACCGTTCAAGTTTAATGCCATCCGTTTGCCTTTTATTTTGCGCGTTGACCATTTACTGCTGGATCATCTGGTGATTAAAACCCAGACCAATGCAGTCGATTTTTATAATATCGAATTAAATGAGGCACTCTGGTCCGGCACCGAATTAAATTTTGAAGATTCCCGTATGGACATGGGCTATCTGTCGGTACGTGAAGCTACGGGTAAAATGCAGTTTGAAGGCAAATATCCTCTAGATGCCACGGGCATCGTCAATCTACCTTCCTTAAGAGACAGCTTGAATATTCATGATATTCAGGTGCGGGCACGTGGAACGCTAGACACGATTCAGGCTGGCGTAGCAACCAATACGCCTGATTTATTAACCGGTTGGGTTATCGTGCATCCAATGCGTCCTCAGGTACCGATGCGCGGCGAGTTGAAGTTCAAGGATTACCACTGGCCTATTCTGGCCGAACAGAAACTGTTTACCAAAGACGGTATTGCCGAGTTTAATGGTGATATCAAGCGTCTGGGCCTGAACGTCCAGACTGACCTGATCGGGGAAAATATTCCACAAGGTCAGTATAGTGCGGTGATGTATACCGATCTGGTCAATCAGCTGAATATTACCGACCTAAATGGTCAGTTGATGAAAGGCGCAGTCACCCTTGCCGGGACAGTGGGCTGGAAAGATCGGGTCAGTTGGGATCTGGCTGGGCGTTTGAACGGGATTGATCCTAAACATGAGCGTATTCCGCAAGTCGTACAAGATTTCTTGCCGCCAAGTCTGGATGCCAATATTGCTTCTGCGGGTAACCTGGAAAATGGCCTGCACCTTACTGGACTGGTTGATTTCGACCGTTATGAAAGCTGGAAGCTGAAGTTGGATCAAAACCCGGTCAAAGACAATAAAGCGCAGCCGATGCTGCTGGATGTTGCCTGGAAAAATATTGATCGCGCCGTACCTTATGTGGGCTGGCTCAGCAGTGAGTCTGGCGATGTTAAATTGGCATTGGTTGAAGGTCAGCAGAATATTCATGTGGCCACTAAAGTCGAGCAGCATGAAGAAGGACTTCTGCCTGCAGGTATGTACCAAGCCAAGCTCAATCTGAACAAAAATATCCTGAATGTCCCAAGCTTTAATTACAGCGCCAATGCAGCAGGCAGCTTAAGCGGCAATGCACGGATTGAACTGCCACAGGAAAAACGTCAGTTAAAATGGACCGCGGTATTAAATGCCAAAAATTTGAATACTCAAAGTATTGCCGCAGCTTCACCGGTAGATCGTTTGAATGGCCAGGTTAAAGCCAATGGTTATGCGCAACCGAATCAGCAGATTATTAAACTGAATAGTGTCGACCTGACCGGACGACTAGCGGAGCAAAATGAAACCGTACGTTTGACCGGAAACAGCACCATTGCCTTGTTATTCCATAATGAAAAAGCGGGTGGTGGTTTTAAAGGTTATGCAGTCAATTATGATGGTGCTTTAAATGCCAGCCAGCTTAAAGCCAGTCAGGGTATGCTGAAACTGCGCGTTTCAGGCACACCAGAAATGTTGAAGATAAATGAATTTCGTCATGATGGTGTGGCTGGCAAGATTAATGCCAACGGTCTGGTCAATCTGGCGAATGGCATTGGCTGGGATATCAACGCATCCTTAATCCGCTTTAAGCCGCAATATTTTAATGCCAAACTGAAAGGTGAATTGTCAGGCAATGTGCAAACCCAAGGGGTGTGGTCAGATGCCTTAAAACGCATTCAGATTCAACGCTTGAATCTGGCCGGTATGCTGAATAACAAACCGGTACGTGGCAAGGGTAATTTATCGGTCATCATCAATTCAAACCAGCGCGGTTTTGTACCACAGCAGTTTGAAGCCAATAACCTGTTCCTGTCTTATGCCAGCAACCAGATTCAGGCGACCGGTAATGCACAAAACCTCCAACTAAAAGTGAATGCGCCGGCCCTGTTTGAATTGTATCCGGGCTTAAGAGGTCGTGCGCAGGGCTATATCAATATGCAGGCGCAGCCACGATTGCAGGCTTCAGCTAATCTATCTATCGATAATTTTGCTTTTAAAAACCTGTTTAGCGTGCAGAAAGTTCGTGTTCGCGGACAGTTGCCAACATCGCAAAGCACACCAACCTTATTGACCGCGACAATGGATCGCCTGCGTAGCGGTTCACGCGAGATTGTACGCGGTGAGATATCATTGGCCGGTACCCGTGCTGCGCACATTCTCAAAGTGCAGGCAGAAAACCGCCTGTCAAAATTCTTTGTGCAGCTCGCCGGTGGCTTTAATGCCCAAAATAACTGGCTGGGTCAGATTCAAAAAGGTGATTTCGACTCTTTACGTGCTCGTCTGGTGCAGCGTCAAAATGCAGCAGTGATTTATAACAGTGCTCAATCGGATCTGTTTGTTGGTGCTCATTGCTGGATGAGTCAGCAAAGCCAGTTGTGTTTTGATCAGCCGATTCGGGTTAATAAAACCCGTGGCAGTGCCTCTTTTGTTACCCAAAACCTTGATCTGGAAGACTTCAGTGCATTCCTGCCTGATGGATTGGCGTTAACAGGGAAAGTCAATGGTTATGCCAAGGCTGCCTGGGCGCAAGGCGCTAAACCTAAAATCGATGCACGTCTGGTGACGCGTAATGGTGTGGTGGGCTTATCTTCCGAAGATCCAGATTATTTGGGCTCTACACTCAAATATGATGAAGTCGGGTTGGTCGCAAAAAGTGTGGCAGATGGCTTGCAGCTTCGTCTGGATGTCAAAACACCAGATATCGGAACCGGCTATGCCAATGTCATCATTGATCCATATCGTGACAGTAAACCGATGCGTGGTGAAATAGCCTTTAACCAGGTACAGCTCAAGGTCTTTAAGCCATTTATTCAGGACATCCGTAATCTGGACGGGATATTATCTTATGCCGGAAAAATTAGCGGAACTTTAACAGATCCTTTGCTTGAAGGTGAGGTTCGGGTTAAAGATGCTTCGATTAGCATGATCTCCTTGCCGGTGAATCTGACCAATGTACAACTGTATTCATCCATACGTCAGAATTCTGCCAGTATCAATGGCGCATTTAACAGTGGTCGTGGTGTGGGTAAATTAACCGGATCGGTCGACTGGAAAGGTGATCCGCGAGTGCAGTTAAAACTGCAAGGTGATAATCTGCTGATTCGTCAGGCCCCATTAATTACCGCTGTAGTGACACCTGATTTGACTTTGGACATGTATCCATTTAATAAAAAACTGAGTCTGAGTGGCACAGTCGATGTACCGCGTGCGCTGATTTCAATGCCTGAAGCCTCAGAACCTGTAGTCGGTTTATCTTCAGATGTACGTGTCGTACATGAAGGTGATGATCAGCTGGCGATCTTGAAGTCGGCACGTCCTTGGGATATCCGGGCAGATGTAGCTGTTTCTTTAGGGAATCAGGTCATCTTCCAGGGCTTTGACAGTCGTATTCCGCTATTGGGTCGAGTCAATCTGTCACAGCGTGGTCTGGAAACTGCAATGCGTGCCAATGGTGCAATCGGGGTGTCACAACGAGTGAAAATCGAAGCCTATGGCCAAAGTCTGGACCTGAATCGTGCTATCGCGCGTTTTAATGGTGAACTTACCAATCCGACGCTGGACATTGATGCCAATAAATCGGTTCAGGGTAGTACGGTCGGGGTACGGGTAACAGGGACGGCATCGAGTCCAAGTATTCAGATTTATAATGATGCGGGCTTGTCAGAACAGGAAGCCTTGAATGCCTTGATTACCGGTCGTGTTAATGAGGGTGTATCTGGTTTAAGCCAGGCTGAAGGATTTAGATCCGATGTGAATAATACGATCGCTGCTGCGGGGATTAGTTTGGGCTTGGGTAGCACCCGCGCACTGACCAACCAGATCGGGCGCAGTTTTGGCTTAACTGGTCTAGCTCTGGATGCTCAAGGTACAGGAGATGATACTCAGGTTTCTGTGACTGGTTATATTACGCCTGATTTATATCTCCGTTATGGAGTCGGGGTATTTACACCGGTGAATAAGCTCACTTTACGCTATCAGGTAAATCAGCGCTTGTATCTGGAAGCGAGTCAGTCTTTAGAACGTGCGATTGACTTGTTCTATAATTGGCGCTTCTAATTTAAGCAATAAAAAAGCCCTAAAATTTTAGGGCTCTTTTATTGGGAGACAGCACAAAGATTTTATTAGCTATAAAGTAGATTGATGTCATAGTCAGCAGAAGCATTGATCTCTAAATTCAATCTCTATACATATATGACAATAGAGTTACGAGTAGAGAAAGAATTTAGGATGAGACTTCAGGGTGAAGAAAACTGATCATCGTATAATTCAGCTATCACATATAGAAAATCAATTAAAATATGCAATAACAGACTGAAAATCAATAAAACCATAATAAAAATAGGTGTATATTGAAAATACGATTTCACGCATAAGAGCATCTTCGCATGTCGACTAAATTTATCATCCGTTTTGCTGCGATTCTATTTTCTGTACTTATTTTGACTGCATTAGCTATTCAATTTTTCTTTAAATCGGATGTAACCGTAGTTCTATGGATTTTCGCTGTACCTTTCATTTTGGGCATTCCAATTTTGGCTTCTGTTGTATTGACCACCAATGATGAACTTGATATTCATAGCGTTAATTAGGCTTGAACCTTAAACTGGCGCATTTAAAGTGCATCTGATCTTTACTGATAGAGCAGCCGACATTTGCACTTTGTTCAATAAAATAGACCTTATTTTAAAGCAATGCGAGCCAGTTAAGCATGCATTAGAAAATGTAGTAAAAATGAGTGTATGTTTACGCTCATTTTTTATCAGGTTACTCCAGAATTTGGATTTCACTCTCAAATCATCATGATTTACATAAACTCTAAGAAATAAGGGAATATTCTTATCATTATTCATTCAAAATAGGTCTTCATCATAAAACTCATCATTTTAGAGAAAACAGAATGCCTAAAAATAATTATCTACCAGCTCTAGAACAAGTTTATGACTTTTTAAAGGAACGACCAGGTTTTAAGGATAAAAGTGAATTTGATAAAGCAGTAGAATATTTTAGAACTCTTCATGAAAGTGATCCTCTGGATTTCAGAGTTCAAGCACCGAATACTGTCGCTGGAAAATTTGGGGCCAAAGAGACTATAAATTTAGGGTCTATGCCAGAATTCAGTAATAAGGAAAATTTCCTTAACTGGATAGATACACAAATTAATCACTAGTTGAAAGACTTTAAGCAAACGCATCATGCGGCAGGTTTTCATTTATTTATTATTCATACATTCATTAACATGTAGTACAGAAAACAATCGAAACTGAGTTGGAAAACTACAAATTTGAATGATAACTTTGTATTCAAATCTTCCGAATAAAGAGGTGAGCAATGAAGTTGTTGACTTTGATGGGTATGGGAGTAGCAGCGAGTTATTGTTATAAAACTATGAAAAATGGCAAGCTTGCTCTTTCAAAACCTGACTTTGATGAAAGTGTAAAACGATTTGTACTGCAAGAATTTGCAGCGTAGTCTTCACGATATATTTCCCAAAAAGGCTCATCGGATGATGGGCTTTTTTATTTTCTAAAAATTTATAATTTTAATATTCAGATTAAAAGCAGTTTAATTATAGCCATCATGTTATAAACCTACCTCGTGATCTATTTTAAATAATTAAATGAGAGCTAATGGATGATGAAGATGGAAATGAATGGTGCGAGCTTATATATTCTGAAGCCTTGAGAATATATAAACCAACAAAATACAACACAGTCAACAAACTGAGATTCTTTGCCCTGATTTTAGAATTATTCGCAGAAATGCAGCATGAGGATGTAATGATTCAAGTAAAGGCTGTGAATGTGAAACTTAAATTGAGATCTAAAAATTACATTTTTTGGGTGTTTGAAATGCCTGATTTTCAGGATAAGACGTTATTTTTAACTTATATGTCTAGTAAATTAAGTCAGCTATAAAGTGTCGTTGAAAGCTAAAATCGCCAATTACTTCAACAAGTATAGTTATTTTTTATAAAACTATAATTTTTTTATATGTTAATGGTGTATTTATATATTTTTATCAATAGCTTGCTTATTCTCTAGTCGTTGCTCACTTTGACAACATACCTGAATCAGCGCAAAAGTGATAAAGGGAAAGGCCCATCTAAAGGTGGGCTTTTTTAATATGTACAGCTTATTGAACGAAAAGTAACTTAAAGCAAATGTAAGAGAACAGTTTATTAATACTCCCTATACTTTATTGATAAATTCACAGTGCTATAGTCATTTTGCGAAAACAAGAAGACGCAAATAATACGAAGAAAATGACTACAGCACTAGCCCGCTTATTTGAAAGAGTAAGCGGGCTTTTTAATTGAAAAATTAATGTAATATTATGCTAATGTATAAATTATAAGTTTATATATAATTCATGAATAGATTCTATCGCTGTAGTTTCTTTCCAATTTCAGCCTCCTTCCCTAAGGAGGCATTTTTTTGTCGATAGAAAAGTAATGTTCCAATGACTATTGTGTTTATTCAGTTACACAAATGATCATCGTTGACTCTTGAATGAATCTTTCAAATATTTGAGCATGATATTTTATTGGTTAAATAAGTGATGGATCGCCATGATAAATGAAGAAAAGCCTTTGAACTTTGACGACGATAGTGAGCCTCAAGATTTCGAAGATGAAGAATTTATCGATGATAAGAAAGAGGATGAAATGTACAATGCTATTACCAAAGATGGTTCTAGTGTTGATCCTGCGGATGATGGGACACGTCATATTCGCCCTGAAGACGGTGATCCTATAGAAATTGAAGAGTAATAAAAAGCCCAATTCAATATTGGGCTTTTTATCGTCTGGTGGATGAGAATGAAAATACAATATTTCCCATTTAGAATTGAGCGGATTGATCAAAATCCCCATCTAGAAAATTTAAATAGTCATTGAAATGATTTTTTTCACTTAATAAAAAAGCCCCCATGAATGAGAGCTTTTATGTCAACTCAATCTAGCAGAATAGTCTAAGCTAATATTTGAAATGACATCCAATTAATCTTTAAAAGTATCATTTAACGCAGTTTGAACCGCTTCAACCCGTGCCTTGCAAGCTTTATAGGCGGTCATGGATTCTTCCACGATTTTCATCAAGTTATCAATATCCGGTTCTTGCTGAGATTCGAGCAATTCCGCATTCTTTTTCAAGATGTCATAGCCTTGTTGGAAGCTCAAAGTATCATGATTCATGAGGAAGTACCTGTATAAGTTGTGCTGAAAAAATGCCGTCATGTAATTCGACTTCAACCAGATCGCTGGACTGAATCTGTTGAATAGAGGCAACCACATGTTCTTGCTGGCGCACGATGGCATAACCCTTGGATAAAACATGTTTAGGATTTTGTAGTAGCGTTTCCCGCATCAGGGCATCAAGCTGCTGATTAATCAGCTGGGTATGCTGCTGGGCCAGACTGGTAGTATTGGCCTTGATCTGTTGCAGACGTTGCAGCGCATCCATAATCTGGTTGTTGGCCAGACTTTGAATCAGTTTCAAAAATTGATCATTCTGATTTTGATAAGCCTGAATCTGTTGCTGGGATAAACGCTGAATGCGCTGTAGATAATTCAGGACATCCTGGGTTAGTTCAAAGATATGATTGCGGATTCCGGCAATGGCTTTACTCGGAGTATCAAAGGAGCGATGCGCAATCTCATCCAGAATGGTACGGTCTTTTTCATGCCCGATGCCGACCCAGACCGGTACCGAACGTTTACAGAGCAGGGCAGCCAGATCATAATCATTCAAATAAGCCAGATCATTGACTGCGCCACCACCTCGTATAATCACAATCAGATCCGGTGCGGTATTATAAGTCTGTGCCCATTGTTTGAGCGCTTGTGCCAGACTGTACATAATACTTTGCGGGGCGGTATTTCCCTGAAAAGTCGCACTGTGATAGATAAACTCACACACCTGCGCACGCTGCAGTGCATCGGCATCTTTTTTAAAATCTCCCAGGCCTGCTGCATTTTCGGGAGCAATCACCAGAATCCGGTTCAGGTCAAAAGGGCTGGGCAAGTTTCTATTGCGCTGAATCAGTCCTTCAGTCGTCAACCGCTCAACAATCTGCTGATAACGCCGGGCAATATCTCCCAGAGTATAGCCTGAGTCAATTTCAACGATATTTAAAGAAAAACCATACTGCGGATCGAAATTAGCTTTGACTTTAATCAGCACTTTCAAATCACGACTCAGCTCAATTCCGCTTTCACGTTCAAACTGCGTGACAATTTTCTGGGCACTGAATTTCCAGATAGTCGCTCGGCAACTGGCGATGACCTGATCACTGTCGGCTTCTTTTTCTGCCAGCTCCAGATAATAATGGCCGGCTTTAATACTTAGATTACGAATCTCGGCTTTAACCCATACCGGTGTATCGAAAGTGAGTTTGACCACTTCCTGAACTGTAGCAAGATATTCCTTGAGGGAGAGTTGAGGATCGTCTGTCATGCCAATAGAAAGTTTAAAATTCAATCAAATATTAAATCAATCCAGCACAGATCACAAATCTAAAAGTGAAGTCATATTTGAATGATGTAATGACAATGCAATGCTATTGAAATGCATAATCACTTGGTCTAGGCGATTCATTCGGCATTTTCGTATTTTGTAGAGGTTCTTATCTTCTGTTTGTCTTGTTCATTGAGAGAATTTATAGTGTTGAAGTCCTTAATTCACAAAGGTCTTATTTCTAATTTTTAATGAAAAAGCACGGTTAAAAATGTACACAGACTTGTGTCTGGCAAGGACAAGGAAATATGCTAAATTGGTGAAGAATTATTGAAGAAGAATAGGCTCTCATGAAAAAAACAATGCTGTTCGGTTTACTGGCTCTCGCTCTAAGCGCATGTACCACTACGCCGCAATCTGAGACGGATGCTCCTAAAACAGGTTCAGCGAATCCTGCAAGCGCTTATTGTGTCAATCAGGGTGGCAAGCTTGAGATTCGTACTGAAAGCAATGGTCAGGTCGGATATTGCCATTTAAAGAATGGTCAGGTGGTCGAGGAGTGGGAATTACTGCACATGAATCAACCTAAATGTATTGCTGATCAGGCAGCGGCATTGGTGGGTCAGTCCAATTTGACTGAAGCGCAAATCAAGCAGAAAACCAAGGCACAAATTGTACGTATGGTTGAACCGGGTCAAGCGGTGACGATGGATTATCGTGAAGAACGAGTGACTGTAACGGTGGATCCTACAAGCAAAAAGATTATCCAGGCTTCATGTGGTTAATTACACAAAATGAAAAAGCCCATTAGTGGGCTTTTTTAATTCCATACAACTCGCATTTTGAAATGACAAATCTTCCCCGATCTTTTATATTGCCCCTCGGAAGGAGAAATTCATGAAAAAGTTATTGGCTTTATCGTTTATGCTGGCGCTGGCCGGTTGTGCCGAGAAGAAACCCTTAACCCCTGAAGAGCAGTGGCAAGGTTATTGTCGAAGTGTAGGAAATGCGGCGCGTACCATTATGCTGGATCGTCAGAATGCGATTGAGAAAGAAAAAGCAATCGTGCATGCCAACAAGATCGACGACGAAACCACCAAAGGTTTTATCCTGAATATTATTGATGAAGTCTATGCGATTCCAGCCGAAGAGATTAAGGCAGATGTAAAAGCAGCCCGTGAAAAAGTCCGCGCTGAATTTACTGCAAAGTGTATTGTGACACCGCATGACGAATTACCTGATTACAAACCGTTCTAAGGAACGGTTTTTTTATATTTGGATAAAATTATCCAACCCATATTTCCCATTAAACATATTTAAATATAAGCATCTTCAAAAGACTAAATAATAAAAATAGCCTAAGCAAAATGTACACTTTGTGACAATTTCTAAATCTAAAATATAGAAATACTTATCTTTATATTGAATAATGAATTTAACTCCAATTAACCGAGGAGTAGCACAATATGGAAGTCGTAAGATATTTGCATCATTCTGATCTACTGCTGGAAGATGAAGAAGGTGTGGTCATTATTGGCGGCAGTCGCTATGTACTCAGCGTTGGTGACAAAGTCGTTTTAAAGAAGATGCTAGAACAAGATAAAAAGCTTTATCAGATTGATATTTCCTTTGCTAGCAATAATCACAGTACCACCTATGAAGATGAATGCGTGGTGAAATTCCAAGGCTGCCGAGACTCATATCAGCAGTATTTAAACTCGACCACTGTACACTAAGGTGGAGTATCTTTTTAACGTCAAATCAGGCAACATCAGGGTTGCCTTTTTTATGCATTAAATTCAGTTAAAAGGGCCTATTCATGGGCTTGTTTCGTGTGGTGTAAGCTGTAACTGATTATGGAATAATCATTAAGAGCATCATTTAGTTATAAAATAACGAGCATCACGAAGAAACACTTGAGTTGCATTAACTTTTAACTGGAAATTTAGTAAAATTTCGGAGTCCATATTATTTATGAAGCTTGGAATAAGCAGGAATTCATAAGTAATTTTTTAAAAAAGAGGAATAACACTGTGCTAGAAGCTTACCGCCAACACGTTGAAGAACGTGCCGCACTCGGAGTCCCACCGAAGCCACTTGACGATGCCCAAACAGCTGCATTAGTTGAACTACTAAAAAACCCGCCAGCTGGTGAAGAAGCATACTTGGTAGATTTGCTTGAAAACCGTGTACCAGCAGGTGTTGACCAAGCTGCATATGTAAAAGCTGCGTTCTTAGCTGCATTGGCAAAAGGCGAAGCAACCTCTCCACTCGTTTCTAAAGAACGTGCTGTTTATTTACTAGGTACTATGCTGGGTGGTTACAACGTAGCGCCTTTAGTTGAACTTTTAGACAATGCTGAGCTTGCTGAACTTGCAGCTGAAGCATTGAAAAAAACGCTTCTTGTATTTGATGCATTCCATGACGTTGCTGATAAAGCAAAAGCTGGTAACGCAAATGCTCAAGCAGTTATGCAGTCTTGGGCTGACGCTGAATGGTTCACTAGCCGTAAAGACGTTCCTGAAGAAATCAAACTGACTGTTTTCAAAGTAACTGGCGAAACCAACACTGACGACTTGTCACCTGCACAAGACGCTTGGAGCCGTCCAGACATTCCATTGCACGCAAATGCAATGTTGAAAAACGTACGTGACGGAATCAATCCAGAAGTTCCTGGTGAAGTGGGTCCACTTAACCAGATTAAAGAACTGATCGTGAAAGGCAACCAGGTTGCTTACGTGGGTGACGTTGTTGGTACAGGTTCATCTCGTAAATCTGCAACTAACTCTGTACTTTGGTTCTTCGGTGACGACATCCCGCACATCCCGAACAAAAAAGACGGTGGTTACTGCCTAGGTTCTAAAATCGCTCCGATTTTCTTCAACACCATGGAAGATGCGGGTGCATTACCGATCGAGATCGATGTTGCCAACATGAACATGGGCGACGAAATCGTTCTTAAGATCGATCACGCTGCTGCTAAAGTAACTGCGTTCAAAGACGGCGCACAAATCGCTGAAGCTGAACTTAAAACTCCAGTACTTCTAGACGAAGTTCGTGCTGGTGGTCGTATTAACCTGATCGTAGGTCGTGGTTTGACGACTAAAGCGCGTGAAGCTTTAGGTCTTCCAGTATCTACAATGTTCCGTACTCCGGTTCAGCCTGCTGCAACTGGTAAAGGTTTCACTCAAGCTCAGAAGATGGTTGGTCGCGCTTGTGGTCTTCCTGAAGGTCAAGGTGTACTTCCAGGTACTTACTGTGAACCTAAGATGACTACTGTGGGTTCGCAAGATACAACAGGTCCAATGACTCGTGACGAATTGAAAGACTTGGCTTGCCTAGGTTTCTCTGCTGACCTTGTTATGCAATCTTTCTGTCATACAGCTGCTTATCCAAAACCAGTTGACGTTCAAATGCAACACTCGCTTCCTGATTTCATCATGAACCGTGGTGGTGTGTCTTTACGTCCAGGTGACGGTATTATTCACTCTTGGTTAAACCGTATGCTTCTTCCGGATACCGTTGGTACTGGTGGTGACTCGCATACACGTTTCCCAATCGGTATTTCATTCCCGGCGGGTTCTGGTCTTGTAGCGTTCGCTGCAGCAACTGGTGTTATGCCACTAGATATGCCTGAATCTGTACTTGTGAAGTTCAAGGGTAAAATGCAGCCTGGTATCACTCTACGTGACCTTGTACATGCAATTCCTTACTACGCAATTAAGGAAGGTGACCTAACTGTAGAGAAGAAAGGTAAGAAAAACATCTTCTCTGGTCGTATCCTTGAGATTGACTTAACAGAAATGGAAACTGACCTGACTGTTGAGCAAGCATTCGAACTTTCTGATGCTTCTGCTGAACGTTCTGCTGCTGGTTGTTCTATCACGCTTTCTGAAGAGAAAGTTGCTGAATATCTTCGTTCAAACATCACCATGTTGAAGTGGATGATTTCTGAAGGTTATGGCGATGCGCGTACGATGGCTCGTCGTGTTGAGAACATGGAAAAATGGTTGGCTAACCCAAGCCTGATCAAAGCTGATGCTGATGCTGAATACACGAAAGTGTATGAAATCGATCTTGCAGACATCAAAGAACCTATTCTTTGCTGCCCGAACGATCCAGATGATGCAAAACTTCTTTCTGACGTTCAAGGCGCGAAAATTGACGAAGTATTCGTTGGTTCTTGTATGACGAACATCGGTCACTTCCGTGCAACTGGTAAATTGTTAGAAAAAGTTCCAGGTGGTGCGTTGTCAACTCGTTTGTGGATTGCTCCACCTACGCGTATGGACGAACATCAGTTGATGGAAGAAGGTTTCTATAACATTTATGGTAAAGCTGGCGCGCGTACTGAAATGCCAGGTTGTTCATTATGTATGGGTAACCAAGCACGTGTAGCTCCGAACACGACTTGTGTTTCTACATCTACTCGTAACTTCCCGAACCGTTTAGGTCAAGGCGCTAATGTTTACTTGGCTTCTGCTGAACTTGCTTCTGTTGCTGCTGTATTGGGTAAATTACCTTCTCCAGAAGAATACCAACAGTACGCAGCTCAAATTGACAGCATGTCAGCTGACATCTATCAATACTTAAGCTTCGACAAGATGAGCGAATATACTGACGCTGCTAAAGATGTTGATACTAAGAAAATTGCTGCTGCTCAATTAACTTAATTGATTAATTAGTCGAAAAAAAAGGGCTGATTTATCAGCCCTTTTTTACGTGAGATTTTAAGAATGGTAAAAAAAAATCATAAAATGAAATTATTAAATAATCAAAAATCAAAAGTTGCTATGTCATCTAGGAGATTTTTATTCAATTTTGTAGGTAATGCAAATATATGGAGTGATGGATTTCACATTGATCAAATGAGTGGAGGAGGAAGTGGGATATTAATAAAATATAAAAGTAAGTATTTTATGTTAACTGCCTATCATGTAGTTAAACAGACAATTGAAAACCCATTACAAAATACCTCACCTTTTTGGATTAGGTCCAAAGAAAAACATATAGAAAGTATTGATGATTTTTTAATGCCCAAAAAAGTTTGGTTTATTGGTGAACTAATTCCTGATGTAATAGGTTGGCAAGATTATACTGATGTAGTTCTTATTGAAATGTTTGATCCACATAAAAATTTTATTCCAGATAATTATGTTGATATTACTGAAAGAAGAGAATGTACTGAAATTCTATCTTCAAAGAAAATTTTCGAAGGTCAATTGTTAGCTGCTTCTGGTTATCCTTTAGAAGCTAATACATTTGAATATGAGGTAGTGCCGGAGGGCTATTCTCATGCAACTAATTTACAGCGACATCATGATATTGGAATATGTTTATTTGATGAGTATGGACATCCATATATAGATTATGAACAGTGTTCACATATGTTTACTGGAATAACATATGATCATAATGGAATGAGTGGGGGTGCTATATATAATTTTGAATCCAATAGTAAAGCAAAACTAGTGGGAATGGTTTTGAGTGGTAACAACAAGATAATCAGATTTATCCCAATATCAAACATTTTAGCTCATATACGTAACTACGATAAAGCAAGTTTTATAATTTTAGATTATGAAGAGGCTGTTCTAAAAGGATATTTGGAAAGATCAGGGGCATATTGTGTAGAAACAATGCAGACATGTTTGGATAAAATGTTGAGTGTACAGGGGGATTATGAGGTGTATAAAGATTGGCTCAAAAATAGAAAGCTCAAAACTCCAAAGGTAGGATATTTTTAAAAAACAGGAAATAAATAATTGTAATATTTTTATTAAGCTAAATAACTAAAGTAATATCTAACTTTATATTGGTTGGAAAAGTGGTTAAAGTAAAATGCCCAAACAATCCCGCTTCCTCTGTATTGGTGGTTTCCTCAACGGAACGCAGGTCAAAGACCAAGGTGATAACTTCACCTGTGTTGAAAATACCAAACAAGTGACTTATCACAAACGTGAAATCTTCCATCCTGATTCATGGGATCATGACTATTATGTTTGTGAAACCACGACTGAGAAACAAGCTCGAAACTGGGTCTATGACATTGAGTCAAAATAATATTTAATTCGATAAAGAAAGACATGGGTTGGCGTTATCGTCAGCCCATTTTTATATACGTTTTAAAATATTCAGACAATAAAAAGCCCCATGGTTAGGGGCTAGTCGTATATAGGTCAAGCCCATATACTGTAAGAGGCTCATCTCAAACTGAGAGTATTAGAACACAGCAGCCTGCAAATAACCATCTAAATCTGATTTAAACAGTCAATTGTTGTTCAATCACCGGCCATAAATTCTGATGCGATTTCTTGAACATCAGCATATGACCAATGGTTTTATAGGCATAACTTTTAGGTCTAAGTTCAATTATCTGGGTTTTTGCGTTTGGATATAAACGCAGTAAATCTTTCACGTTGGCTTCCGTGGCAATTTCATCATCCGATGACCAGATTGAGGTAATCGGGCAGGTGACTTGAGCATGATAATCATGGGATGGTGCAATATTTTTACCAATCGCGTTGATTACATAACCCGGTTTACTACAGAACTGCGCCCATTCTCGTGCCACATCTTTAGGCAGGTTTTCACCCATACCAATCGCTTGAGTCGGGCCATAGCCTTTAGTGATGCGTGCCAGTGGGAAAATAACATTAAACATCACTGGCGCAAGTAACTTGGTTTTACCTTTGAGTCCTTTCACATGTCCAGTAGAGCCAGAGACGGCCACCACTTTTGCGACTTTATCGTAATTTGGCACAATACCTAAAAGCTGACCACCGGCACTATGTCCAAGTAGTATCACTTTTCTTGCATTGGTACGCGTTAATAAAGCATCAATCGCGGCCGGTATATCCAGTTGACCCCATTGCACAATACTGGCTTTTGAATTTTTCAACGGGCCATGTAGTGAATCACCAATCCCCCGGAAATCAAAGACCATAACGGCATAGCCTTGAGCTTGTAACCACACACAAAACTGATGATAAAACTGTTTAGTAATGCCAGTTGCCGGACAGACTAATACTGGAAGTTTGTCAGTTTCAGAAATAGCTGCATAAAAACGTGCACTTAAGCGATAGCCATCCTGACACTGGAGAGTCAATGTTTCAAATTCAGACATACGATACACTATGATTTTTATAATCCCGATGAAGCTTTTACTGTATAGATTTTTAGCAGGGTAGCTTGGGGAAAACATGACTTTAAAGTCAGTCAAATAATAAACATGGAATAAACTTATGCAGCTAATGGAACTTGAGCTGGCTGTTAAAATCGCCATTATTTTTAGTGGAATATTCTTGTGGATCGGGATGTTCACCGGCGTCTGGAAATATTGGCAGATCCGTCAATCACCTCAGTCACGCGCACATTATTATGTCGATATTGCCCATCGTAGCAGCCTGCTTTATGCACCCGCAACTTTAATTCTGGCAGTATTAGCCTATTGTTCAGTGTGGCCGAGTATGGTGAATCTGATTTGCGTACTGATCAATATTCTGTTTTTCAGCTTCTCGATTGCCGCTTATATGTTGCATGGTTTCCTGCAAGACACAACGAATCAGTTTAAACAGCCGCATCAGTTGGGTGAGTTTCATTTGCCAGGAAGTTTAATGACTTTAGCCATGCTAGGTTTAATTGTCGCAGAATTGGGCGGGACAGGGATTTTGGTCTATGGAGCATTTGCGGGATTATTCTAATCTTCTTTTTATAGTTATTCTGAAAGGATGCTGGAATGTTTGAAAGTTAAAACACTTTTTTCACCAGATGGATGACTGGCCAAATCATCCATCTGGGCTAATTTAAAATTTGATTATCGGTATTTCTGGTCTATGGCAGCCCATAGGAAAAATGCAGCTGAGACAATCAGTGCATAGCCAAAGTATTCAAGTTTTAAATTACCTTGAATTAAGCAATGGACGGTTAAAGTCAGCATGAGTGCAAAAGTGGTGCATATAAATGTCACCAGATTGGTGTTGTTGGCTTTAAGAGCGTCAATGAAGACTTGCTTGTTGAAATGTAATGATAACATCTCCATCCCTCCCATTTATTCATATTATTGAAGATTAAAGCAGATTTAATCAGTCAGAATTGAATATATAGTTGTACTGTTTAATTTGGACCTTTGCAACTGCTGTGGCAGGCTTTTACAGTCAAAATGGTCATCTTTAGTCGTATAACTACATAATCACTTGATTAGGCAAGAATTATATTTTCAGATTCCACCTCCAGCTAATTTTGGAAATAAGATGTAGTCATCATTTGATTAATGCGACCAGATAGAAAATGCAAATTCTACGCCAAAGATATGTAGTGTTAATCAATACTTTGTAAGCCTGCGTATGACTCGGAGGGGGACTTGGTTTAAGTTGGCAACAATAGGTATCTAAAATCAGGAAATTAAAGTTTTGTTTATATTTATATAAAAAATAAAATAATTAAAGTGCAATTCTATACATCATATTTTATAGAAAATCTTAGTATCAAGATTTACAGCGGTGATTTGATGTCATTATTAAGAAACAATAAATGTCCGTTTGGGTAAAACCTGACAATTATTGATCACGCTCAAACCGGATTTTGGGTAAAAATACGATTTTTCAGACATCCTAGAAGTTTTAGTTTCTAATACGGTCAATCACAGCTGTAATCAGCAATACAATCATGGACGGGATAAACCAGGCCAGATTCTGATCTGATAGAGGTAAATTTTGCAGTAATGCAGGCAATTCAAAACCAGCGACTTTTAATCCATCAAAAATACCAAAGATCAAGGCCACCAGGGTCACTGGCGCAATCACATGAGATGGTTTCTTGAAGAAGTTTGCACAGAAGCTCAGCATAATGACGCTAATGGCAGGCGGATAAATCGCACTTAAGACTGGAACCGAAACAGCGATCAGTTTGGTTAAACCCAGATTTGAAATCACCAGTGAGAAGCCCACCAGAATAAATACAAAGATCTTGTACGGAATTTTGGTCAAGCTGGAAAAATACTCAGCGCAGGCACAGGTCAGACCAATTGCAGTGACCATACAGGCAATAAAAATCATGCCGGACAGGAAGTAAGCACCCATATCGCCAAAAGCATGTTGTACATATGCATGCAGGATAATGGCACCATTGGCTGCATTTGGTGCAATCTCATGGCTACCTAGTCCAAGTTTAAACAGACTTAAATACACCAGAGTTAAACCAATACCAGAAATAATGCCGGCATTCACTGCATATTTGGTAATCAGTTTTTTATCGGTTACACCACGTGAAGTAATGGCTTTGACAATCACAATACCGAAAACTAAAGCGCCCAAAGTATCCATGGTTAAATAACCATTTACGAAGCCTTCAGTCACTGGACTGGTAACGTAATTATCGATCGCTGCAGGCGGATTGCTGGCAGGAATCATCACGGCTGCTACACCCAAAATGATCAAAGAAATAATTTTAAGTGGCGACAGGAAATAGCCGACGGTATCCAGAATCTTATTGGGATATAAGGACACGATGGTCACCACAGCAAAATAGATGATGCTGTAAATGAGCAGACTGCCAGATTCATTGCCAAAGTAAGATGAAAAACCGATTTCATAAGAAACGGTTGCGGTACGTGGCGTCGCAAATAAAGGGCCAACAGCTAAGTAACAGATTACAGTCAGCAAAATACTGGCTGCTTTGCCCAGAGGCGAGCTTAGTGCCTGAATGGAGCCTTCAACGCGAGACAACGCAATAATGGTAATCACGGGTAAGCCGACTGCTGTAATAAGGAAACCTAAAGCAGCGAGCCATACGTGTTCACCGGCTTGTTGAGCCACAATCGGTGGGAAGATAATGTTGCCCGCACCAATAAACAGTGCAAAGGTCATAAAACCTAGGGCGACAATATCCCGGGTACGCAGACTTGTCATAAAGGGAGATCAATAGAACAAAAGAAAGCGATTTTAGTGTATATGTCCAATTTTTTGGAGTTTATTTTAAGGCTGGAAGCCTTGATTCTAGTGAGTTTGCGGATCACATAACCGGTCATTCAAATCTTGGTAGAAATATATGTTTGATAATTCGCTGAAAAATATATTTTTCCTTACAAGCTCAAAAAATATCTGCACTTGATATCAAAATATGTCAGTTATTGTTTGTACAAATAAGCAGCAGTGAAAAGTCCTATTTCAAGGAAAATTGCTGTGCCGAAACTCAACAACTGCGACATATTTCGCAAAAAAGGGATTATAATTCAGGGATTCATAGTGAGGATGGGTATATGCGAGCTACAGCGATTAGTCTTAAAACTGAGCAAGATGTTGAAAAACTGCGGATATCTGGGCGTTTGGCTGCAGAGGTTTTAGCGATGATCGGGGAGCATGTCAAGCCAGGTGTCACGACTGAATATCTGGATGATCTCTGTCATGATTTTATTGTAAATACATTAAAAGTGACGCCAGCCAATATTGGCTATTATGGCTATACCAAAACCACCTGTATTTCACTGAATGAAGTGGTTTGTCACGGCATTCCATCATCAAAAGTCGTTCTTCAGGATGGCGATATTATCAATATTGATGTTGCCATTATTAAAGACGGTTATTTTGGTGATACCAGCCGGATGTACTATGTCGGAACTCCATCTCCAGAAGCCAAGCGACTGGTCAATACCACCTATGAAGCTATGGTAGCCGGGATTCATGCAGTGAAGCCGGGCGCGACCCTGGGTGATATTGGTTATGCGATTCAAACGGTCGCACAGCGTGAAGGCTATTCCATCGTGCGCGAATATTGCGGTCATGGCATCGGCAAGGTCTATCACGAACAGCCAAACATTCTGCATTACGGACAGCCAGGACAGGGCATTAAACTGGTTCCGGGTATGGTGTTCACCATTGAGCCAATGGTGAATATGGGTAAAGCTCGCGTCAAAGAGCTGAAAGATGGCTGGACTGTGGTCACCACGGATAAATCCTGGTCTGCGCAATGGGAACATATGGTCTATGTGACTGAAACCGGGTTTGAAGTCTTGTCGCCTTGGCCTGAAGGTACAGGTGAGTATTCGGAAATTTAAAATATTGATTGAATGATCTTTATTCAGATAATCCACTTACATAAATTACAACTCACTCGTTCTTGCTGACGAAAACATACAAAACACTACATTAAACAGTGGTTTAGGATTTTATATCTGATTAGACTAAGAGTCAGATACATACGTTCCCTTTTTTTCGCTCACTATGCTGTAGTGAAAGTTTCTCTAGCTCATTTTTCCCCAAGAATGAGCTATTTTTTTGTCTAGTTTTTCTCAAAAGTACTTCATTTAGCGCCGATTTAATTCAGCGACCAGATAATCAATAAAGACCCTTACTGCAGGTAATAAGCCGCGACGTGAAGGATAAACCACATGGAAAATACCATGCGGTGCTTTCCAGTCAGGAAGCACTCGAACCAGTTCACCACTTGCCACGTACTGCTCGACCACGTTATCTGGCAACAAAGTGACGCCTGAGCCTGACGCGGCCAGTTGTGCCAGCATATTTAAGTCAGAACCCATAACCGTTGGACTGACACGAATTTTTTTTTGTTCCTGCTGTTCATTTTGTAAGGTTAGAAACTGTTCGGTATGGTCTTCGGCCATACTCAGGATTTTATGTTCAGCCAGTTGCTCTGGGTTTTTTAGTTCACCAAATTCATTTAAATAACCCTGACTGGCGAATAAATGCTGCTCAATTTTTTCAAACTGGCGGATCACCAGATTTGGGTCATCATCCAGGCTGGAACGGACACGTAAGGCCAGATCAAAGCCTTCATTGATAATATCGACCCGTCGATTGGTGATCATCATCTGGACTTTAATTTCAGGATATTTTTTCAAAAAATCCGGCAGAATTTTTGCCAGTTCGTTTTGGGCAATAGAGACGGGCAAGCTGACTTTAATAGTTCCGCGCGGTTCGGTACTCAGGTGGTCCACCAGATCATGCGCCGCCTGTGCAGCACTCAGCATAACTTGGGCATGCCGGTAAATATTCATGCCGATATCGGTGACGGCAAAATGACGAGAACTGCGCTGAATCAGACGTACACCCAGACGCTCTTCCAGATTAAACACCCGACGGCTGAGTTTGGATTTGGGAATATCGGTCGCACGTTCGGCTGCACTAAAGCCGCCATGTTCCACCACCTGAGCGAAACAGTAAAAGTCATCCAGATCAGACAGCATGGTTTAATTCCATCCTTGCAACGATAAGCTGATTAAAAATTGATTGTTGCATACTGTCAATCAGAGAATGCAGCATATAAAAAAAATTTAATTCCCGGATTTCAGTAAACCTAGCAGTGTTTGCATGCCATCGGTCGCGTTTTGGGGGATTTTGTAAAACTGTGCAGGCAA
Organism: Acinetobacter sp. TWP2-2-3; assembly: GCF_049896445.1. Taxonomy (GTDB): domain Bacteria; phylum Pseudomonadota; class Gammaproteobacteria; order Pseudomonadales; family Moraxellaceae; genus Acinetobacter. The sequence continues at coordinate 38,544 of NZ_JAFCUI010000006.1, read as the reverse complement.
ATGCTGCTGCTCGGCTTTCGGGTCGATGTAATAGGCCGGACATTTCGCAGGAATCTCATGAATTAACCCGGCAACTGGATAAACTTGAAGGCTGGTGCCAATCACCACGAAAATATCGGCATCCTGTACACAGTCTTGAGCTTCTTCATACGCGGGTACGGCTTCGCCAAACCAGACCACATGAGGACGCAGCGGATAGCCTGCCTTACAAAAGTGTTGATTTAAATCTAATTCAGAGCCTTCAATTGGATAAAACTCGGTTGTGCTTTGTGCATCGGGGCCTGAGCTTTTGGCCAGGCGAATATTGCCATGTAAATGGATCACCTTGGAGCTGCCGGCACGTTCATGCAAGTCATCAATATTCTGGGTGATTACATGCACATCAAAGTTATCTTCAAGATTGGCGATCAGCTGATGGGCTGCATTTGGCTGTGCTTCCAGAATGTTTTTACGGCGGGCATTATAAAAGCGTTGTACCAGTTGTGGGTTTTTGGCCCAGGCTTCGGGTGTGGCGACTTCTTCTATACGATGCTGTTCCCAAAGTCCATCACTGTCACGAAAAGTATTAATGCCACTTTCGGCGCTCATGCCTGCACCGGAAAAGACCACCAGCTTTTTCATTATTCTGTCTCCTGAATCTTTAGGTAGCTGAACCGCTAGATTGCGAATTTTCTTTCAAGAAGATGCCAAGTTCTCGGGAAAATTTTAGCGGTTCAGTCAGTAAAGGCGTATGGCCAGACTTGCTGAAAATTATCTGTTTGGCATGAGGCAGGCTTTCTGCAATCAGGCGCTGACCTTCAAAAGGATACAACTTGGATTGTACACCGCTAAAGAAGGTCACCGGACAGCTAAGCTGAGCTAGAGCCTCGCGGTAATCTTCACGATGATATAAATAATTATTGATATACCACGCCATATAATCCACCCGGCTGGAAGGTAATAACAGGCTTTGCAGGCGAGGTTGATTTAGGATAAATGCGAAAGCTTTCAGACTATATTTTTGTTCATTTTGTAGCTGAATAAACTTTAGCCATAGGGCAGCGATTTGTTTACGTACCGAAATGTCGAGATCGCGGATCAATTCAACTTGCTGGTATTGTGCAAGTAGGGCAGAGAGCTGCTGCAGGATGTCGATAAATTCCTGATGACGTGGACCAAAAAGTCCAAAAGCCCAAGCATCATCGACCGGAATTTTAGGTGTTTGATCGATATGTAAATAAGCAGAAATCTGACTGGAAAAGTTGCCATAATGTATGCCGTGCATTGCTGTGGTTGCGCCTATAGAGTAAGCAAGCACAATGAATTTATCTAAATTGAGCTGTTGAATTACCGACTGAATATCCAACCAGTGACTGGAAATTGCATCAAGATCTTGCGGAATTTTACAGCGACTGGAAGCCCCAAAGCCGCGCCATTCCGGAATAATGAAACGGAAATTTTTCTGATGCGCATAGAGAAAAGCTTTCCATTGCCAGCTCAGCATGCCGAGTCCTGAGAGTACCAGTACCGGCTGTCCCTGACCGTATTCGAGTACAAATAGCTGTTCACCATCGGGCATGCGATAAAAGGGCATGTGTGTCTCCCTATTTACAGTTATTTTGCATCAAATTGTTTGAGTCGCTGAATGACCTGTTCCAGCCAGGAAATCCAGCCCAGTTCCTGATCAATCCCCAGTTGTAAAATCATTTTATGAATATACAAGGTACGGTCATTTTCGTGTGCTTGAGCAAAGTCCTTGGCAAAAATCTGCTGATAGGTTTTTAGTTTTTCTTTATGCAGTTCCAGATGGCGTTCCAGCTCTGCCAAGGTGTTATTGCCACCAAGCTGGGCTTCGGCACGTAAACGCACCATCAGTTCTTCGCGCAGTTGTGCCGGTGGACTTTGTTGCAGCATCCAGTTGGCCAGTTCTTCCCGGCCCAGACGTTCCACCTGATATGTCTTTTTGCGGCTATTGGAATCTTCCTCTTCTATCGTCGAAATCCATCCTTTTTGCAGCATGGCATTCAGCTCGCGATAAATCTGCTGATGAGTGGCATTCCAGAAGAAGCCCATGGATCGGTCAAAACGGCGGGCCAGTTCGATTCCGGTGCTGGGCTTTTCAATCAGGCTGGTCAATAAAACATGCGCTAAAGACATAAGCGTCTCAAAAAAGTGACTCAGGATTATTATGCAACATGTTGCATAAAAATCAATTCTGGCATATAAATTAGTGCAACAAGTTGCATTAAACTGGAAAATTTGAGGGATCAAACTGCCAGTTGCTAAAACAATAGCCAGCCTAAACGCACGCTCAGGAGTTGAAATGTCTAAATATCCGAATTTACTTGCCCCATTGAACTTGGGTTTTACCACGCTTAAAAACCGCGTGTTAATGGGTTCCATGCACGTTGGTCTTGAAGAGGCACCCGGCGGATATGATCGGATGGCAGCTTTCTATGCAGAGCGTGCCAAAGGTGGAGTCGCTTTAATCGTCACCGGCGGGATTTCACCAAATGATCATGGGGTGACGTTTCATGGTGGTTCCAAACTTGACACTCTTGAAGAAGCTGAAAAGCATAAGGTAATTACCCAGGCCGTACATGAGGCGGGCGGGAAAATTGCCATGCAGATTTTGCATACCGGACGCTATTCTTATCAGGCTGAAAATGTCGCGCCATCCCCAATTCAGGCACCGATCAATCCGGTCAAACCGCATGCTTTAACTTCGGCTGAAGTGCAGCAAACCATTGATGATTTTGCCAATTGTGCCAAGCTGGCTCAATACGCCGATTATGACGGTGTAGAAATCATGGGCTCGGAAGGCTATTTGATTAACGAGTTTATTGCCGCGCGTACCAACCATCGTGATGATGAGTGGGGTGGAAGCTATGCAAACCGCATCCGTTTCCCGATTGAAATCGTACGCCGTACCCGTGAAATGGTCGGTGAGAACTTTATCATTATTTATCGCCTATCTATGCTGGATCTGGTCGAAGGCGGTTCAACTCTGGAAGAAGTCATCCAGTTGGCCAAAGAAATTGAAAAAGCCGGTGCGACCATTATCAATACCGGCATTGGCTGGCATGAAGCGCGTATTCCGACCATTGCCACCAAAGTGCCTCGTGCAGCCTTTACTTGGGTGACGCGTAAGCTGAAAGGTCAAGTGAAGATTCCTTTAATCACTTCAAACCGTATCAATACTCCGGAAATGGCTGAATATGTATTGGCGTCTGGTGATGCTGATATGATTTCTATGGCCCGTCCGATGCTGGCAGACTCTGAGTTTGTCTTGAAAGCGGAGCAGGGTCGTAGCGATGAGATCAATACCTGTATCGGTTGTAATCAGGCCTGTCTGGATCATATTTTCTCAATGAAAATTGCCACCTGTCTGGTCAATCCACGTGCCTGCTATGAAACAGAGCTCATTTTTAAAGAAACCAATGTGGCAAAAAATATTGCCGTGATTGGTGCAGGTCCTGCAGGTTTAAGTTTTGCTGTATATGCGGCAAATCGCGGTCATCAGGTGACGGTATTTGAAGCCGCTGCTCAGATTGGTGGGCAGTTTAATATTGCCAAGACCATTCCAGGCAAGGAAGAGTTTTATGAAACCTTGCGTTATTTCAAACGCCAGATTGAATTACAGCCACGTATTAAATTGCAGCTGAACCATAAGGCGAGTCTGGAAGAACTGGCTCAGTCAAACTTTGATGACATTGTGGTGGCAACAGGCGTGACACCGCGTCAACTTGAGATTCCAGGTATTGATCATGCAAAAGTACTGTCTTATCTGGACGTTTTGAAAGAACGTAAGCCAGTGGGTCAGCGAGTTGCCATTATTGGTGCAGGCGGTATTGGTTTTGATACAGCCGAATTCCTGAGTCATGAAGGAGAAAGTGGCAGTATCAATCCGGAAAAATTCTATGATGAATGGGGTATTGATACTGACTATGAAAATGTCGGTGGCTTAAAAGCTGCAAATGTAGAAAAACCGCAACGTGAAATTTATTTATTGCAACGTAAAGCCGCTTCAGTCGGCGCAAGTTTGGGTAAAACCACAGGCTGGATTCATCGTACTGGTTTAAAACACCGTGATGTGAAAATGATTGCGGGCGCCAGCTATGAAAAAATTGATGATCAGGGCTTACATATAGTCGTGAATGACAAACCTGCGGTACTAGAAGTCGATCATGTGATTATTTGTGCCGGTCAGGAATCTTATACCGCCATGTTTGATGAGCTAAAAGCAGCCGGGAAAAATGTGCATCTGATTGGTGGAGCGAAAGAAGCGGGTGAGTTGGATGCCAAGCGTGCAATCCGTCAGGGTGCTGAATTGGCGGCGGTGATTTAATTTAAAAACGTCAAGCTTTATTAACCTCTCCCTTGCGCAGCAGTGCTACTCATCTCCTATAAGGAGAGGGATAAATCGGTATAAAAAGTGTTATCTCCCTCTCCCTTTGGGAGAGGGCTGGGGTGAGGGAGATTAATTTTTTAATAACAAAAAAGGAATCCAAAATGACCATCGAAAATACCAGAAAATCCATTGTACGCTGGCATGAAATGCTAGAAACCCGTGATATGTCGATCTTGAATGAACTACTTGCTGAAGAAGTGGTATTTCGTTCACCCGTAGCGTTTCAGCCTTATCCTGGAAAACAGATGGTATTTTTTATTTTGACCAATGTCATTCAAGTCTTTGAAAACTTCACTTATCACCGTGAATTTATAAGTGAAGATGGTAACAATGTCGTACTTGAGTTTTCTGCCAATGTGGGCGATAAAAAACTAAAGGGAGTTGACATGATTCAGTTTAATGAAGAGGGTCAGATGATTGATTTTGAAGTCATGATCCGACCTAAGTCCGGACTTGAAGCCTTGGCTGTACAGATGGGCCAGCGGATGCAATCATTCCAAGCTAAAACTTAATTCGAACTATTGATTCAAGTCGGCATGAAATTTGTAAATCACAGCTAGTACAACTAGAGGGGGATGACAGATGAAAATGTTGCTTAAAAAATTGGGTCAGCTTTCCAGTGAATATCTGGATCGTTTCAGCGGAGCAGATCAGCCGACCCTGTATTACAATCCGAATGGTGTATTTTCAGGACTCATTGAGCGCTTACCGCAGCTGCAACAAAAATATCGTCCTACACCTTGGTTAGCCAATGCACACGCACATATTCTGTATTTCGATTTAATTAAAAAACGCACCATTAAACTGAAATATGATGCGCTTGAACAGCTGAAAATGTCAGATGATGGAATTACCGGTATTGCCTGGTATGGACTCGATCTTCCGGCAAGCACGCCGACCATTGTATTACTTCATACTATTACCGGTTCTCCTGAATCAATGCGTGAACTGGTTCGTGATCTGCATAAATATACGGGTTGGCGTGTTGCATTGTGTTTACGCCGTGGTCATGCAGACTTACCCATGCCTGTGCCTAAAATGAACCTGTTTGGTTCAACTCAGGATTTGCGTGAACAACTCTTGTATATACAGGACAGATTTCCTCAGTCCGATCTCTATGGGGTTGGCTCTTCTGCGGGTACGGGATTGTTAGTGCGTTATCTGGGCGAAGAGGGTGAACAAACCCCATTAAAAGCAGCTTTTGCTTTATGTCCTGGCTATAACACTGAAACTGGTTTTGCCAATGTGCATCCGTTTTACAGTAAAGTTATGGCCAAAAAACTGATTAAGCGCTTTATTCATCCTTATCAGGAAACCTGGCAGGTCTGCCCAAGCTGGAAACAGTTATTAGAAGTTAAAGATCTGTCCGAATTTGAAAAACTCTATTTTGAACTGGCTGGATTTACGGATTATGCCAGTTATACCCAGGCAACCAATCCGATTTATGTATTTGAAAGTATCAAAATTCCGCTGATGATTTTAAATGCGGAGGATGATCCGGTGTGTCACATTCGGAATTTAGAACCTTATAAAGAAAAAATTCGGTCGATGTCTAATATTATGGTGATTACCACCAAAAAAGGCAGTCATTGCGGCTTTTATCAGGGCTTGATGCAAACCGAATCTTGGGCTACCCGACTAATGGCAGACTATTTGATTCACTTATCTCGTGCACCGGCAACAGTATCTGCTTAAAAAGTTCTAATAAAAAACCCAGCATCTGCTGGGTTTTTTTGATGAATGATCCTGTAATCAGTCAAGTGCTGGCATCGCTGCGGCAATCGCGTCAGCAACCGCATCATCCTCAGACTTGTTTTCTGGATTTGAATTGGTTTTAGGTGTTGTCGCAGCAGGCTTTGAGGCAGGTTCTTCGCGGGTTTCAGGCACTGGTGCCGGCTCAGTGGTTTCTGGCTTTTTGATTTCACGACGGATTTCGGTCGTGGTGTTTTCAGTTTGCTCACGTTGAATTTCAACCGTTGGCGCTACTTCCTCTTCAATTGCCGCTGGCTCTACAGGTTCAAGCGGTTCAAATTGCGTTGGTTCTGGAGTCGAGATTTCAGATGCTGGAGTAACTTCTACTTGCTCTTCTTCTTTTGGTGCTTCTTTTTTTACACACGCAGTTAATGTCAGGCCAGTCAGGATTAGGGTGGAGATTAAAAGTTTCTTCATCATCATTGCATCAAACATAAAAGTGTGGAGGGGATACACCATTATAGCAGCAAAATGCAAGATAGAAATCATATGAACTTACTGTAATTTTTTATAGGAATTGCTGTTAGAATAGTCAATTGTTTATTGTTCTTTGAATTGATGCGGATTGACTTTGCTTTCTAGGTACAAGGTAAAGTAAAATTGCGCAACATTGCAGGCCGATTTAGGCTCGATTGTACGAGAAACCCAATGACCCATTTTATTTTCGTTACTGGTGGTGTAGTTTCATCACTAGGTAAAGGTATTTCAGCTGCTTCTGTTGCTGCACTTTTAGAAGCTCGTGGTTTAAAAGTGACCATGGTAAAAATGGATCCATACATTAATGTCGATCCAGGGACAATGAGCCCATTCCAGCATGGTGAAGTTTTTGTTACAGAAGATGGTGCTGAAACAGACTTAGACTTGGGTTACTACGAACGTTTCTTGCGTCGTGCGAAAATGACCAAATTGAATAACTTCACATCAGGCCGTGTTTACCAGGATGTTCTAAATAAAGAACGCCGTGGCGACTACCTGGGTGGTACTGTGCAAGTTATTCCACACATTACTGACAATATCAAAGAGCGTGTACTTCGTGCAGGCGAAGGTTATGACGTTGCGATCGTAGAGATCGGCGGTACTGTAGGTGACATTGAATCTCTCCCATTCATGGAATCTGTACGTCAGTTAATGGTGGAACTTGGTCATAAACGTACCATGTTAATGCACTTAACGTTACTCCCATACATTAAGTCTGCAGCAGAATTAAAAACCAAACCAACACAGCACTCTGTTAAAGAACTCCTGTCGATTGGTATTCAGCCAGACATTCTCATCTGCCGTACAGAATACGATGTAGATGCAGATACGACGCGTAAGATTGCATTATTTACCAACGTTGAAGCACGTGCCGTTGTGGTATGTAAAGACGCACGTTCAATCTACCAGATTCCACGTACATTCTACGAACAAAATGTTGACGATTTAATCTGTGAACGTTTTGGTTATAACGATCTTCCTGAAGCTGACTTAACAGATTGGGATAACGTTGTAGAAGCACTCCTGAACCCTGAATACACCGTACGTGTTGCAATGGTTGGTAAATACGTTGAACTTCCAGATGCTTATAAATCTGTCAACGAAGCACTTCTGCATGCGGGTATTCAAAACCGTGTGAAAGTTCAGATTGACTACGTAAACGCTGAAGAGCTTGAAAGCCAAGATGTAGCAGAAGTATTGAAAGATGCTGATGCGATTCTGGTTCCAGGTGGTTTCGGTGAACGCGGTACTGAAGGCAAAATGAAGGCAATTCAGTTCGCTCGTGAGAACGGTGTGCCGTTCCTCGGTATTTGCTTGGGTATGCAGTTGGCTGTGATAGAATACGCACGTAATGTTGCTGGTATTGCAGACGCGACCTCGACTGAATTTAACCGTTCAACCAAATCTCCATTGATTGGTTTAATTACTGAATGGTTAGATGAGCGTGGTGAAGTTCAGCAACGTTCTGCTGATTCTGATCTGGGTGGCACGATGCGTTTAGGCGCGCAAAAATCTGAACTGGTTGCAGGGACTAAAACTGCAGAAGTTTATGGTTCTGAAGAAATCATCGAGCGCCATCGTCACCGTTACGAGATGAACAACCGTTATATCCCAGTGCTGGAAGAAAAAGGCATGAAGATTTCTGGTTATTCTCCGGTACAGCATCTGGTAGAAACTGTTGAAATTCCTGCACATCCTTGGTTTATTGCAGTACAATTCCACCCGGAATTTACCAGCTCGCCACGCGATGGTCATCCATTGTTTGCAGGTTTCATTGATGCTGCGAAAAAGCAGTACCAAAAAACCAAATAATCGGTGCGTAGGACACAACTAGGGAAGTTTAAATGTCGCAATTAAAACCACAAGAAATTGTACGTTTGGGCGATATACAAATGGCAAATCATTTGCCATTTGTATTATTCGGCGGAATGAATGTACTTGAATCTAAAGACCTGGCTTTTGAAATCGCAGAGACTTATGTTGATATCTGTACACGTTTGGGTATTCCATATGTGTTCAAAGCCAGCTTTGATAAAGCCAACCGTTCAAGCCTGAACTCTTTCCGTGGGCCTGGCCTAGAAAAAGGTCTCGAGTGGTTAGCTGACATTAAAAAACACTTTAATGTGCCGATCATCACCGATGTGCATGAGCCGTACCAAGCGGCTCCTGTTTCAGAAGTGGCAGACATTATTCAATTGCCAGCTTTCTTAAGTCGTCAGACGGATCTTGTTGAAGCAATGGCAAAAACCGATGCGATCATCAACATCAAAAAAGCCCAGTTCCTGGCTCCACACGAAATGCGTCATATTTTGCATAAGTGTCTGGAAGCCGGAAATGACAAGCTGATCATTTGTGAACGCGGTTCGGCATTTGGCTATAACAATCTGGTTGTAGACATGCTGGGCTTCGACATCATGAAAGAAATGAATGTCCCGGTGTTCTTTGATGTAACCCATGCCTTACAAACCCCAGGCGGCCGTGCAGATTCTGCCGGTGGTCGTCGTGCGCAAATTACAACGCTTGCACGTGCGGGTATGGCAACGGGTCTTGCAGGCTTGTTCTTGGAAGCACATCCAGATCCGGAAAAAGCCAAGTGTGATGGTCCATGTGCGCTGCGCATGTCTCAGCTTGAGCCGTTCCTGGCACAGCTAAAAGAATTGGATACCTTGGTTAAAGGTTTCGAAAAGTTAGATACACACTGAGTTTATCACTCTTGCGCTGCCGTATAGGCAGCTCATATTAATCAACTGAGGAATAGTTCATGAGCCAAATCGTTGACATTCGTGCACGTGAAATTTTGGACTCTCGTGGTAACCCTACCATCGAAGCAGACGTAATCTTAGCATCTGGCGTAGTTGGCCGTGCATGTGCACCATCTGGTGCTTCAACTGGTTCTCGTGAAGCTTTAGAACTTCGTGATGGCGATAAAGCGCGTTACTTAGGTAAAGGCGTTAAAACTGCAGTAAATAACGTAAATACGTTAATCCGTGACGCTTTGGTCGGTAAATCAGTATTCGAACAAAAAGACATCGATAACACGATGATCGCGCTTGACGGTACTGAAAACAAAGAAAAACTAGGTGCAAACGCAACTTTGGCAGTGTCTTTGGCTGCTGCTCGCGCTGCTGCTGAAGAAAAGAAAATTCCTCTTTTCCAATACATCGCAGATCTTCGCGGTCAAACGATTCTAACCATGCCTGTACCAATGATGAACATCATCAATGGTGGTTCACATGCAGACAACAACGTCGATATTCAAGAATTTATGATTGAGCCAGTAGGCTTCACTGCATTCTCTGAAGCGCTACGTGCCGGTGCTGAAATCTTCCATTCACTTAAATCAGTTTTAAACAAAAAAGGTTTAAACACTGCGGTAGGTGATGAAGGTGGTTTTGCGCCGAACTTACGTTCAAACGAAGAAGCAATCACAGTTATTCTTGAAGCAATTGGTCAAACTGGCTACAAAGCAGGTTCTGACATCATGCTTGCGCTTGACTGTGCATCTTCAGAATTCTACAAAAATGGTCAGTACATTCTTGCTGGCGAAGGCAACAAAGCGTTCACAAGCAACCAGTTCTCTGACTATTTGGCAGGTCTTGTAAACCAGTACCCAATTATCTCGATCGAAGATGGTCTGGACGAATCTGACTGGGAAGGCTGGTCTTACCTGACTTCTATTCTTGGCGACAAGATCCAGTTGGTTGGTGACGACTTGTTCGTAACGAACCCGAAAATTCTGCAACGTGGTATCAACGAAAAAGTGGGTAACTCGATTCTGATCAAATACAACCAGATCGGTACCTTGACTGAAACTTTAGATGCCATCTACCTTGCGAAAGAGAATGGTTACTCTACTGTAATTTCACACCGTTCAGGTGAAACGGAAGATTCAACGATTGCTGATCTTGCAGTAGGTACAGCAGCGGGTCAAATCAAGACTGGTTCACTTTGCCGTTCTGACCGTGTAGCGAAATATAATCAATTACTTCGTATTGAAGAATTGACTAATGCTGCATATCGCGGTAAAGCTGAGTTCAAAGGTTTGAACTAAGCGACTTATGTCAATGTTAAATGTATTCGACTCGACTGCGAGTAAAGTACTGTTGGGCCTTGCGATCATTTTGATCGCAGGGTTTCAATATTTATACTGGTTTGGTGAAGGTGGTTATCATGATCATCAGCAACTGACCCAGAAAATCCAGCAACAGATGGAATTGAATGATGAGCTGAAAGAGCGTAATCGCGTTCTGGCGGCAGAAGTTTATGATTTGAAGAATGGTATTGAAGCCATCGAAGAACATGCGCGTTTAGATCTTGGTCTGATTAAGCCACGCGAAACTTTTATTCAAATGAGCACGATCAGTACTCAATATAAACCGATCTATCTTAATCCTAATTCTAAAGTAGACCTGCGAACCAATGAGTCAGCTGAAGCACCACCTACACCCTAAACTTTGGGTCATTCTTCCAGCTGCAGGTTCCGGTAGCCGTTTCTCCAAAACAGAACTGAAACAATATCAGATGATTCAAGAGCGAACTGTTCTTGAACATACGGTGGCTCGTCTGAATCAACTGCCTTTGACGGGTTATGTCCTGGCGATTGGTGCACAGGACAACGTGGCGAAAACATTGCCATTTTCCAGTCAAGAGAAAGCCCATTTCTGTCTGGGCGGTGCCGAGCGGGTGAATTCCGTGTTAAATGCACTGAACTATTTATCTCAAATCGCTTCTGAAGATGATTGGGTGCTGGTACATGATGCGGCGCGTCCCTGTGTCAGTCATGATTGTCTGCAACAGTTGGTCAATACGGCGATTACAAATGATCAGGCTGCGATTCTGGCGATTCCGGTGCGAGATACACTTAAGCGTGTAGTAACCAATTTTGATATTGAGGAAACAGTGGATCGCTCAATGCTCTGGCAGGCACAAACACCACAAATGGCCAAGCTAGGCGTGTTGAAAAGGGCGATTGAGCAGGCTTTGCAAAATGTTGCTACGATTACTGATGAAGCCAGTGCGCTGGAACATATCGGTGAACAGGTGAGTGTAGTACAGGGGCGTTCCGATAATATTAAAATTACCTATCCGGACGATCTAGAGCTGGCCAGGCTGATTTTAAAGGCTCAGGCTTAAAAATATATTCAAATAATATTTAAATAAAAGCAGAATAAATCTGGCTGTAGCGATCTATTCGCTATAGCTTTCACTTATAATTTTGCCATCATTCTTTTTCACCTTTTGGCCAATGATACCTTCACAGCAGTATCGGTTTTTACGTCACTCTTTGCGCGATGGACGTAGTATTAACCCGCAAGATTCATCTCGATGGACCAAGTTGCACCTTGATCCATGGTTATTGTGCTTTCTGGTTCTCAATGCAATCTTGGGTTTAATGGTGGTGTATAGCGCGACCTCCGAAGACTCTGGCATGGTGGTGCGTCAGGCCGTCAGTTTCGGGATTGGTTTTGTGCTGCTATTTATCTGTGCGCAGATTCCACCGAAAGTCTATCAGGCGATTAGTCCATACCTGTATGCCTTCGGGATCTTCATGCTGCTTCTGGTCTTTGTGATTGGTGAAAAACGTTTAGGTGCAACCCGCTGGATTACCTTGCCGGGGGTGGGAAGCATGCAACCGAGTGAGGTGATGAAATTTGCGATGCCTTTGATGATGGCATGGTATTTTGCACGTAAGCCGTTTCCTCCCAAATTTTTGCATATTGTCGGGGCTTTGATTTTATTGGGCATACCATTTGTTTTGGTGGCGCTTCAGCCTGACTTGAATATTGGTTTGGTGATTCCCGGTATTTTTGTTCTATTTTTAAGTGGCATGTCATGGCGTCTGATTGGTGGTGCAGTTGCAGCAGTTGCTGTGGCAGCACCGGTTGCATGGATGTTTGTGCTACAAGAGTATCAAAAAAAGCGTATTACCACCTTGTTTGATCCGGAGTCGGATGCCTTGGGCGCGGGCTGGAATATTATCCAGTCCAAAATTGCCATTGGTTCAGGTGGTTCCACGGGCAAAGGCTATACCGAAGGTACACAATCACATTTAGGTTATCTGCCTGAACATCATACTGACTTTATTATGTCGACCTATGCTGAAGAATTCGGTTTTATCGGTGTTTTTCTGCTGTTCAGTTTATTCACTGCCATTATTATTCGCTGTTTGATGATTGGTTTAAACAGCTTTCATAACTTTGGCCGTTTATATGCCGGAGCCATGGGGCTGACTTTCTTCTTCTTTGTATTTTTAAACTCCGGCATGGTGAGCGGGATTTTACCTGTAACGGGAGATCCATTGCCGCTAATGAGTTATGGTGGAACAGCAGTAATTTCTATGCTGGCCGGGATGGGCATTGTGATGTCGATTCATACTCATCGATAAGTCATTCTAAAAGTCAGACTGGTTCCGGCTTTTTATACACTTAAAATAAGTTGTCTTAGAAATCCTGTTTTGGCCAGAAGAAAAAGAAGAATATTTTAGAATTCATATTAAATTAAAAAAGCCCTCACTTGAGGGCTTTTTTAATTTCATACTTTAACTGAGAAACCAGGTGTAATAGCCCCAGATCATTAAAGGCCATGCTAGGAAAGGGCTAAACAACCATTTCCAGAACCAGTGGCGCGGCATAAAGCCCACACCATGGACAAAGCCTCCAGAAATACCAATCATGATATACATCATGGCACTATGGCTATATTCACCATTGGCATCCAGCATTGCGGAAGGATGAACCAATAACACGGCTGCGAGAGGAAAAGCCAGGAGGCAGGAAATCATCATCGCAAATTTGTTTGGTTTCTTGTCTACAACGGTTTTCTCAAGCGCAGCTTCTGTCATGTTTTATTCCTCATCCAGGTCTTGGTGTTGTTCCATGTAAATGGCAGCAATCACACTGGCAAAACATGCCATCAGTACACCCAGAATCCAGGCAAAATACCACATAGTTGTCTCTCCTTAAGACACAGCCCTTAGTACAGGCTGTGTGAATTATCTTCAATGTGTTTGTTGGTAATCACGCCCCACATCTTGTAATAACACCAAGTGGTATAGATCAGAATCAGTGGAACAAAGATACAGGCAGCAACGGTCATAACGGTTAAGGTATTTTTACTAGATACCGCATCCCACATGGTCAGACTTGCAACCGGGTTAATGCTTGAAGGCATCAGGAAAGGGAATAGGGCGAAACCAGCAGTCAGAATTGCACCGATAACTGCCAGAGATGAACCCAGGAAGCTCAAGCCTGCTTTATTTTTACCTGCTGCCAGTACAATGATCAAACCGCCCAAAATGCCGGCAATAGGCGCTGCCATCGTGATTGGATAAGTCGAGTAGTTATTCATCCAGCCTGGATTGGCATTGGTCAGCACTTCTTTGGCGAGCGGGTTGGCAACACCATTGGTATCAAAAGGTGTAACCAGTGTATAACCTTGAATACCACCAAAGTACAGCCAAGCGCCTGCAGCCAGGAAGGTAACCAGATAAACCAGACCCATGATTTGTGTTGCTTTGGCAGAACGTTGGCGTAGGTCACCATCAGTACGTAGCATTAACCATGCACCACCATGTGCACACAGCATCGATAAGCTGACCAGACCACACACAATAGCAAACGGATTCAGTAGTGCAAAGAAGCTGCCAGTATAAGTAGAACGTACAGTTTCATCTAGAGTAAATGGCACACCCAGGAACATGTTACCGAATGCCACACCAAAGACCAATGCAGGAACTGCACCACCAATCGCTAGACCCCAATCCCATGAATTGCGCCATTTGGTATTTTCCAGTTTTGAGCGATAGTCAAAACCGACCGGACGCAGGAACAGGGCAAACAGGACCAGCAACAGGGCCCAGTACATGCCGGAGAAGGCAGTTGCATAGACCATTGGCCAGGCAGCGAATAACGCACCGCCGGCAGTAATAAACCAAACTTGGTTACCGTCCCAGTGCGGTGCAATAGTATTGATCGCTGCACGGCGCTCACTATCATTTTTGCCCACAAATGGCATGATCGCCATGGAGCCCATATCGAAGCCATCGGTGAGGGCAAAGCCAATCAGCAATACGCCGACCAGCACCCACCAAATGATTTTTAATAATTCATATTCGATCATGCTTGAGTCTCCCCATTTGCCTTCTCTGCAGCTGCAAGCTTTTCAAAATGGTATTTACCGGTATGCAGTGAGCTTGGGCCAAGACGTGAGAACTTGATCATCAGATACATTTCAATAATCAGTAACACGGTATAGAATGCTGCCAATGCAAGGATTGAACCCCAGACATCACCTGTGCTTAAGCTTGATGCTGAAAGATGCGTCGGTAATACCTCACCAATGGTCCAAGGTTGACGACCTACTTCTGCTACATACCAGCCGGTTTGCGCAGCAACCCAAGGTAAAGGCAGTGCAAATAAAGCAAATTTCAATAACCATGGTTTGTTTTCTGCATTACGTTTTGCTACCGCAAAAGTTGCCAGTGCAAATAGAAGTAGCATCAGGAAGCCGGAAGCTACCATGGCACGGAAGGCCCAGAACAGACTTGGTACGTGTGGAATGGTATCTTTAGCGGCTGCTTTGATTTGCTCATCAGAGGCATCAACGACATTTGGCGTGTATTTCTTTAGCAGCAGACCATAACCGAGGTCTTTTTGACTTTCTTCAAAAGCGGTTTTCAGTTCTGGAGACTGATCACCCGCACGTAATTTTTCCAGTTGTGAATAGGCCACCATACCATTACGGATACGCGCTTCATGCTGAACCAGCAGGTCTTTAATACCTGTGACTTGTTCAGTCGTAGAGCGTGTAGCGATCAGACCCATCACATAAGGAATTTTCACTGCATAATCTGTAGTCATGGTTTCCTTATTCGGAATACCGAACAAAGTAAAAGGTGCAGGTGCAGGGTGGGTATCCCATTCTGCTTCAATTGCTGCCAGTTTGGTTTTCTGTACATCGCCCAGCTCATAACCTGATTCATCACCCAGTAAAATCACCGAAAGTGTAGAGGCAAGCCCGAAGATGGCTGCAATGGCAAAAGAACGGCGTGCAAACGGCAAGTCACGTTTTTTCAGCATGTAATAACTTGAAATGGCCAGTACAAAAATAGCACCTGTGACATAACCGGCAGATACGGTATGCACAAATTTAACCTGAGCGACCGGGTTAAAAATCAGTGCAGCAAAGTCCACCATTTCCATACGCATGGTTTCATAGTTAAATGCCGAACCGACCGGGTTTTGCATCCAGCCATTGGCGACCAGAATCCAGAGTGCGGACATGTTCGAGCCTAAAGCCACCAGCCAGGTTACGGCCAGATGTTGCACTTTGGACAGACGATCCCAACCAAAGAAGAACAAGCCAATAAATGTCGATTCAAGGAAGAAGGCCATCAAACCTTCAATCGCCAGCGGTGCACCGAAAATATCACCGACATAATGCGAGTAATATGCCCAGTTGGTTCCGAACTGGAACTCCATGGTCAGGCCGGTGGTTACCCCTAAGGCAAAGTTAATACCAAACAGTTTTCCCCAGAACTTGGTCATGTCTTTATAGATTTCTTTGCCGGAAATCACATAGGTGGTTTCCATAATGGCAAGCAAAAAAGCCAGGCCTAAAGTCAGTGGAACAAAAATAAAGTGATACATCGCGGTCATGGCGAACTGGAACCGCGAGAGATCGACCACGCTTTCAGAAATCATCAACGTGTCTCCTGGATTTGGGAAGGATTGCCGGCGATACGCTCGGCGACTTGGTTATCAAAATTTTTAGGAATCGTAGGCGCATCAAACCAGATATTTTTAATTACCATCAGTAGAATAACCTTGATAATTAAAATAGCGGTTATTTCTCTAACCACTCTCTGGTTTAGATTTTTGGGAACTAAGCTCATTCGACTAAGCCTGTTATATGACTTGTTGTATATTATTAATCTATTGTAACTAAAAAATAAATAGACGATACAGTTTAAATAAATATATATTTATAAGTATTTGAAAATGATAAATATATATTTATATAAGTTAAAATTTATTCTAAATATTTTTTATTATTTTATGTAATTTTTTTGATTTTTAAATCCGACTAAAATGCTTATATTTATATATTTGAATGTAGATTATTTTAGTTGGATTAATATTTTTTAATCTGATTAAAATGCTTGGTTTTAAAATAAAGAATAAAATTAATCTAACTAAATTGGTTGGTTTTATAAGAGTTGAATATCAGTATCATAATCTTTCACATCATATTTATATTGATAAAAAACACACCAAAAAAAGAACATGCTGGAGGCATGTTCTTTTTAAGCTTTGTGAGGGAGACTGGACTTAGAAGTCGTAACGCATGCCTAGAGAAAGACCTAGGCTGTCTTCACCGCGTGCGCCACTTACAGCATTGGTACGACCTTGTGCCCAAGGGGTAAGGTTTGAGTTTTCATCATTTAGTACAGTTGCTATGTTGCCATAAATGCGGACTGTTGGATCTAAACGGTGTTCAAGTCCGATTGCCAGTAAAGTTGCATTCGCATCATCGGCATCCACATCGCGGTGGAATACTTCACCACGGAATGAGGTTTTTGGTGCAAATTTATATTCACCGGCTACACCAAATACTTGTGCATCTGGGTTTGCTTCAGAATTATCATGTTGAAGGAATTGGTATAAACCGCCCAGATTGAATTCAGGGGTGATTTTGTAAGCACCAGCAATACGGAAACCATCGCGCTCACCACGGGCAGCTTCTTCTTCATAGTGTTCATAGGCAGCAGCGAAATCAACTTTACCTTCTTTATAGGTTAAAGCGAGGTCATATGCTTTATCTTTGTCCTTGGCACCATCTTTAGTAGCATCCGGACTATTAGTTTCATGTAGTGACATCGCACCTAATACGTTGAAACCGCCAGCAAATTTTGGTGATTTATATTCAATGGTATTGGCATTACGTTCATCAAAACGCAGGTTGCCTACACGCGTGACGTTACGAACGTCACCGACCATATCACCAAAGAAGTTGACCGGGCCACGTGCTACTTTGAATGGGCTGTCAAAACGGCCGATACGCGCTTGACCGAAATCACCTTTTAAACCAACAAAAGTATCACGAGTTGCAAATTCAACATCATCATTTGCAGAACCACTTGCAAAGTTAATTTCCTGTTCGATTTGACCAAATACGGTCATACCGTTTTCTAATTTTTGTTCAGCTTTAAAGCCTAGGCGTGAAGAGTTTGAAGAAAGACCTACTTCGTTATAATCCTGGCCATCATCCAGATAATCTAAAGAAACGTGTGCACGACCATACACTTTAACATCAGCAGCAGCTGCCATCACTGGTGTTAAAATTGTTGCCCCGATTGCTAATGCAGATAACGTTTTTTTCATGTGTTGCTCCAATAAAGACTTTTTTATTCATCGTCTTAAAAACAAGTTTCAGTATTGTTTTGAAACATCTACTGCTCTATGGGTGCCAAGTATTCATTACAAATAAGTCAATATGATTAAGGAAATATTTCAGAAATATTAAAGACAATCATTACCTTATTTTTTATAGGATTATGAGTGGGGTAAGCAGGATTGATGCAAATACAGCTAAGCTCGGTGTTTGCTGCAAAACTTAAAAATAGGCTAGGTGACTTTTATTGATATTTTAGTGGCTTAATTTAGGGTGAAATACATCAGACATAAAAAATGGAGCCGAAGCTCCATTTTTAGATATTAAGAATAGCTTAAAGGGCAGCTTTAATTTTCTCAGCCAGCGCTTTAATTTTTTCCTGGTCGCCCATCTGTGCAGCATGTTTGCCCAGATTATGCAAAGAGGTAGGAACCAGATGGAAATGTACGTGTGGTACGGTCTGACCCGCTGCGGCCCCTGATAATTGCATCAGCACGATACCGTCCACACCTAAACCTTTTTCAATGGCTTTTGCAACTTTCTGTACGATCTGAATCGTATAGGCTGCAGCTTCAGGGGGTAGATCCAGTAAAGTGATCGCCGGAGTTTTCGGAACCACGAGAGTATGACCTTCTGCCTGAGGCATGATGTCCATAAATGCAAGAACCTGGTCATCTTCATACACTTTTATCGCAGGAAGTTCACCGCGTAGAATTCGTGCAAAAGTATTCTGATCATCATAAGTCATAAGTATATTCCTTGAGCGTCATTAAACTGAATTATTTACAGTTCAATTCTTTCTGACGATCTTTGATCGCGTCAAGACGTTGTTGCTCTTTTTCCGAGAATTTTGGCTTGGTTGTATAGCAATTGTCATTACCAAACTTGGCTTTTGCTTCAGGATCTTTGAAACAGAAACCTTTAGACGCATAAATCACGTCATGATCATTTTTTAATTTTTTGCACTCTTGTTCAGATGCAAGAACCGATGTTGAAGCCCCGAACAAAGTTGCAAAGCCAATCAATGCTGCAACAGAAAATTTCTTCATGAGAGTTTCCTCTGGGTTATCCACTATATGTGCCTGCCTACTAGTCACAATATGAGGTTTCGTTATCATTATTCAATGGCGAGATATTACTCGATGGTAATATTACTCCATGATTCATACATTTTCACAGCACTGGAAAAATCACTGTTTTTATCCGACAGATCGCTGGCCGCCTGAATCAGATTCTGGGTCAACGAGAGCACAGGCGCAGAAAGTTTGGCTTCACGTGCAAGGTCGATTGCAATGCCTGTATCTTTGGCCAAGAGTGGCAGGGCAAAGGTTACAGGAAAACTGCGGTTTAAAATACGCTGTGGCAATACGGTTTCAGTCACCATACTTTTACCACTTGAAGCATTAATACAATCCAGTGCTTCATGCAGGTTTACCCCATGCGCTTTCAAGGTAGTAAAGCCCTCAGCAACGGCACACAGGTTTACAGCCATTAACATATTATTTACGGCCTTCACTGCAAAACCCGCGCCAGATTCACCGACATGCTTGATCAGCTTGCCAAATGCCTGCATCGCAGGAAGGGCTTTTTCATAGCCCTCTGCATTACCGCCCACCATCACGGTTAATGTACCATTTTCAGCACCAACGGTTTGGCCGCTGACCGGTGCATCCAGAAAGATTACCCCATGTTTAGCCAGTTGTACTGCCAGTTTTTGGGCAGAATCCGGTACACCACTGGTGCAGTCGACCCAGACTGAACCGGATTTAAGCGGTAAATTTTCCAGAAGTCGTTCAACGTCAGCGCTAGTTGGCAAGCATGAAAAAATCACATCTGCCTGTACGGCCTGTTCCAGTGTGACGGCTTGGGTGCCATATTCAGCCGCATGTTGCTCTGCTTTGTTAAAGCTGCGGTTCCAGACATAGACCGTATCAAACTGCTTGGGTAAATGTGCAGCCATACGAAAACCCATTGCACCTAGGCCGATAAATGCCACTGACTGAATCATGCTGTACCCTCTGAATATGTTTAAAGCTATTTAATATTTTTTTCTGGTGCGGGGAATCTACACTAAACATCAAGACGTGTAGAGCGCTGCACCAGCCAGGTCGTCATTTTGGGCCAGAATGTATTTGCCGTTTTCTGGTTCGACATTAGTCCAAGATGACCACCCGGTATAAGAGTAAACGTCTTATCTTGGCTACTTGTCAATTCCATCAAAGGCTTAGCTGACTGTTCTGTGACAATCTGATCGGTTTGACCTGCACCTACCAACAGGGAGCAGCTGATATTTTTAAGATTAACGACACGGCCATCCAAAGTGATAGAACCCTGTTTTAAAGGATTTTGCAGCCATAAATGCAGCACCATGTCCTGATTAATCCCACCTGGATAATCAATCATCTTGTTCAGGAAATTTCCCATGGTGGCATGTTCATAGACATCTTCGACATGATCCAGATTCAGCAAAAACTGCTTCTGGCTTTTGAGCCAGCCGATCGGATCGAGTAACTTGAAGCCCAAGGCATTTACAATACCCGGCGTATGAATATATTGCTTCGGGATCAGTCCTTGATGAATGGCTTGTTGCAAATTCTTATTTTTAGAAATCAGTTTATTAGTCGTAGAAAAAAGTTTGCCGACACGTCCTGACGCATAACTGTCGATAGGACTGCCCACCACGATCAGATTCTTGACATGTTCAGGCGAATGCAAGGCGGTATAGAGCGTGACAAACACGCCAGCCATACTCCAGCCGTGCAAGGAAATGAACTGACTGCCCGAATGCTTGCAGATGGTTTCAATGGATTGAGGAATGGCGGCATCGATAAAAGATAAAAAATTCAGGTGACGATGCTTAAAGTTAAAGCGTTTCCATTCCACCAGATAGACATCAAAACCGCTATGCTGAAAATGCTTGACCAGAGAGCGATAAGGATACAGATCATAGATATCCATATTAATCGCCAAGGGTGCGATAAAAACCAGAGGCTCCTTATATTTTTTTTCGGGTGAAGCGTAATAACGAATCTTGCAAAACTCGGTGCCGGCAATATATTCAAAAGGGGTTTTTTGCGACAGGATCAGTGAGGAGGCATTAAACACCCGGGTACTAAGGTGTTTCAATTTTTTTTGCTGGCGCTGAAAGTTTTGTTTTAACTGAATCATGTAAATAAAATATCCGTATCCGCGGGAGGATTGATCGAAGTCTAAGCAATAATCGCTTATTATGCCTTGACCTGAAATAGCTTAGGCGCTCAAAATGTTGGCAAATTTTTACAAAAGGCAGCCCGAGGGCTGAGGTAAAGCGATGAGCCAGCAAGACGATATTTCTTACCAATTAGAAACTTTAGCCATTCGTACCGGCCATACCCGCACTTTTGAAGGTGAGCATGGCGAACCGATTTTTCTAACATCGTCCTTTGTTTATGAAAATGCTGCAGAAGCCGCAGCCAAATTCTCAGGCCAGGAACCGGGCAATATCTATTCTCGCTTTACCAATCCGACCGTTGCCATGTTTGAAAAGCGTCTGGCTGCACTTGAAGGTGCAGAGCGCGCCGTCGCCACCAGTTCGGGTATGGCAGCTATTATGGCAGTGATGATGGCTTTTTTAAAAGCGGGCGACCATGTGATTTGTTCACGTGCAGTCTTCGGTTCTACGGTTTCCATGTTTGAAAAATATGTCGCAAAATTTGGCGTCAGCGTTGATTTCGTCGATTTGACCGATCTTGATGCATGGAAAAATGCCATCAAGCCTGAAACCAAAATTCTCTTTGTTGAATCTCCATCCAATCCTTTAGCAGAAGTAGCCGATATACAGGGACTCGCCGATATTGCGCATGCCAATAATGCTTTACTGGCGATTGATAACAGCTTCTGTACACCTGTGTTACAACAACCACTCAAATTTGGTGCAGACTTGGTAGTGTATTCTGCGACTAAATATCTGGATGGTCAGGGCCGCGCCTTGGGTGGTGCTGTCGTAGGTAATCACAAGTTACTAGAAGAAATCTTCGGCTACGTGCGTACCACAGGCCCGTCAATGAGCCCATTCAATGCTTGGGTCTTCCTGAAAGGCTTGGAGACACTACGTTTGCGTATGCGTGAACATTCAGCAAGTGCTCAGCAACTGGCTGAATTTTTGAATCAGCATCCAAAAGTAGAAAAAGTATATTATGCGGGCCTGCCTGAGCATGTCGGTCATGAACTGGCAGCAAAACAGCAGAGCGGTTTTGGCGGTATTGTGTCTTTTGAAGTCAAAGGTGGCCGTGAGGAAGCGTGGACTGTCATTGACAATACCCAGTTTATTTCGATTACCGGCAATCTGGGCGATGTAAAATCGACTATTACCCATCCGGCGACCACGACACACGGTAAATTGTCGCCTGAAGCCAAAGAAGCCGCTGGTATTCGTGAAGGTTTAATTCGCGTATCTGTTGGTTTGGAAGAGATTGGTGATATTATCCAGGATATTCGTCGCGGTTTAGACCTGATTTAATTTTATAAATTTATGTTCGGAGATATTTATGAACATTAACATGTTGATGCAGCAAGCTCAGCGCATGCAGAAAGAAGTTGAAAACAACGTAAAAAAAGCCAAAGAAGAGCTTGCGCAAACTGAAGTGCATGCCGAGGCGGGTGGCGGTCTGGTGAAAGTAACCATGACTTGCCGTAACGTAGTGAAGCGTATCGAAATCAATCCTGAATTACTTCAGGATGATCCAGACATGATCGAGGACCTGATTGCAGCTGCAATGAATGATGCAGCACGTCAGGCAGAAGTGGTATTTGACGAAAGAATGAAAGCAGCAAACTCAGGCATGGGTTTGCCGCCTGGTCTTGCAGGTATGTTCTAAGGAAGAATGCGCAATGTTTAGTGATCGTTTTGATCAACTCGTTCAAGCATTACGCATTTTGCCAAGCGTTGGGCCGAAATCGGCTCAACGTATGGCATTGCATATGATCATGAAAAATCGTGAGGGTGCTATTGGTCTGGCACATGCGCTGACTGAGGCAACCAATTACATTCATGAATGTTCAGTCTGTCATTCTCTGACCGAAGACGAAGTCTGCAATATTTGCAGCTCTCTGGATCGTGATGATGAACTGCTCTGTGTAGTGGAATCACCTGCAGATGTCATGGCGATTGAGCAAAGTGGTAGTTTCAGAGGTAAATATCATGTATTGGGCGGACATTTATCGCCACTGGATGGTATTGGTCCCGAAGAAATCGGTATTCCGTACTTATTGCATCGTTTGGCCAATGGTCAGGTGAAAGAAGTGATTCTGGCAACCAATGCCACGGTAGAAGGTCAGGCTACGGCGCATTATCTGGTTGAGGCCAGTAAGCATTTGCCGATCCAGATGACCCGAATTGCCCAGGGCGTACCACAAGGTGGTGAGCTGGAATATGTCGACAGTCATACCTTGAGTCAGGCAGTACATAACAGGATGCGCATGAAGTAAGCTAAGCTTAAATATCTTGTTAGTTTTAATATAAAAAAGATATTAATTAGAATATAAATCCTGATAAGTAAGCGCCATTTTTTAGGAAATAGGGCAGAATTGACGTTATTTTTTATACAAAAATTCTATAGATCAGTTAATATGGATCTATCGAGAATCTAATCTTAGACTCAGTTCTATGTTTCAATTTATTCAACATCAAAACGACTTAACTCATGTGCTGAAGCTGATGGATCAGAATTCAGTGTATGGGCTGGATACCGAGTTTATCAAGGTTGATACCTTATGGCCTAAGCTGGGTGTTTTTCAGATTAACGTAGACAATAAGGTCTATTTGTTGGATGGAACCACGCTAGATCTGACTGAGTTCCTTAATAAAATTTTTAACGCACAGCAGAATATTTTTCATGCCTGTAGTGAAGATATCGACCTGATCTATCACTATACCCAGAAGAAATCGCTGAGTAATGTATTTGACACTCAGGTTGGCATGTCTTTTCTTGGGCATGGTCTGCAAGTCAGCTATCAAAATGCATTGAAGCAGATGCTGGAAGTCGATATCGAAAAAGACCAGACCCGTTCTGACTGGTTGGCGCGTCCACTCAGTTCCGAACAGTTGCTCTATGCTGCCAATGATGTGCATTATCTGGTGCAACTGTCAGAGAAAATTAAACAGGATCTGGATTCGAAAGATCTGCTGGATTTTGCCTTGCAAGATTGCCGTTTTCTGACTCAGGAAATTGGCGAAGATACCCCAACTGCCTTGTTGTATCAGGATGTCGGCAATTACCGGCATTCACGCCGTCAGCTGATGCAATTGCAGCAATTAATGGTTTGGCGTGATCAGATTGCCAAAGCACTGAATCAGCCACGCAGTTTCATTTTGAAAAATGCCAGCATGATTGATCTGGTGGAAAAATTCCCGCGCAATAATTTCCAGCTGAGTCATGTGAAAGACATTCGTTCGAATGTGGTTCGTGAGCATGGTAAAACCATTTTAGATTTACTGAAATTCCTGCCGGAGCCGGCAAATTGGCCTTTACGTCTGGCACGTCCAATTCGCCACTCTTCCAAAGATATTGGCGAAAAAATTGATTCAATTATTCAGAATGTAGTCAATGAAACTTCAATTCCGAAAGAAGTGCTGATGCGCAAGAAATGGTTGAATGCACTGTATCAGCATGTAGTTTTTCACAAGGATGAACAGGATCTGCCGGATTATCTGCTTGGCTGGCGCTATGAGTTATTAACTCAGCCACTGATTCAGGTATTGCATCAGGATGAATCTTATCTGTCTACCCAGATGAAAGTCAGCGAGTGATTGGTTGCAGGATTGGTTAAAGAAAAAGCAATTATACAAAATCACGACTGATGCATGAGACGTGGCTAATGTTTCTGTCTTTTTTTTGATGTATCCTTGCGGTTGTTTTTCCAGAAAAGTCGTTTGAAATATGCAAGTGTCTATCTACAAATCCAGCAAAAAAAGTGAAATGTATCTGTATGTGGCGCGTCCTGCGAATGAAAGCGAAGCTGAAACATTCGAACCTTTAAGCGTATTGACTGAAGCAGTACAGGCAGCATTTGGACGTGCGACTTTTGTCATGCATCTTGAATTAAGCGAATCACGTAAACTGGCACGTGCCAATGTCTTGCATGTCATGGATTCTATTGAAACCCGCGGTTTCTTCCTGCAAATGCCGCCAGAAGGCTTGATTGATCCAAATGCTGTGGCACCAGAAGGTTTACGCGGTGCTTAATGTTGATTCAGGAGTTGTGAAATGAATGGTTATGTGGGTGTATTAGACTCAATTCCTGAACAGAGCATTGCCGTTGCAGTTTATCTGCTCGGCAGCCTGATTGCTTTATGGTGCTGGTATGGCGTGACCAAGCGTCTGCCTAAACCCATGGGCGGTTTTTTGTGGATTGTGGCCTTTGCCATTCTGCTAACACCGACGGTATCTGAGGGGTCGAATGCATCCATTGCACCCGCGATCTTTGGTCTGTTATTTGGGGTGCTGACCAAAGAGCAGTCCCTGGTTTGGATTAATGCGTCACTTATTTTATTTGTCATTGGGATTGGATCTGTGGTTGGCTATTGCTGGTCGACCTATGTGTCGAACAAAAGCAATATTCGTGTTCACGAGAAAAGTTCACCGCTGTAAGTAAAAAATAAGGTTCAATCATGTCTGCTGATATTCAACAATTTTCAGGTACCGATCAGTACATTGCGACTGACAGTTTAAAACTTGCGGTGAAAGCTGCACGCAGTTTGCAAAAACCGTTGCTGGTCAAAGGTGAGCCGGGTACAGGTAAGACTTTGCTGGCCGAGCAAGTCGCAGAAAGTCTGGGTTTGAAGCTGATCACCTGGCACATCAAGTCCACTACCAAAGCACAACAAGGCCTGTATGAATACGATGCCGTATCCCGCTTGCGCGATAGTCAGTTGGGTGATGACCGTGTCTATGACATCAAGAACTACATCAAGCCGGGTAAATTATGGGAAGCGTTTACCAGTGAAGAGCGCTGTGTCCTGTTGATTGATGAAATTGATAAGGCAGACATCGAGTTTCCAAATGACTTGCTGCATGAACTCGATAAAATGTCGTTCTATGTGTACGAGACTGGCGAGACCATTACCGCAACTCAGCGCCCAATCGTGATCATTACCTCAAATAATGAAAAAGAATTACCAGATGCTTTCCTGCGTCGTTGCTTCTTCCATTACATCGAATTTCCAGATGAAGCCACCATGCGTGAAATCATCGATGTGCATTTTGCCAATATCTCGACCACATTGGTCAATGAAGCTTTGCAAGTTTTCTTTAAATTGCGCCAGATTCCGGGTTTGAAAAAACCACCTTCAACATCTGAATTGATTGACTGGCTCAGCCTGCTCATGGCTGACGACATGCCGGAAGATATTCTGCGCAATACTGATAAATCCAAAGCAATTCCACCTCTATACGGCGCCTTGATTAAAAATGAGCAAGATGTACAGTTGCTTGAACGTCTAGCATTTATGTCACGTCGTTAAGGGAGAAACACGCATGTTTGTGCGACTGTTTTATACCTTACGCAAATACGGCGTACCGGTATCGACCCGTGAGTTGATTGATCTGAATCAGGCGATTGCTGCAGGTCTGGTGTTTGCTGATCAGGATGAATTCTATAAGCTGGCCAAAACCGTCATGGTCAAAGACGAGCGCTATTTCGACAAGTTCGATCGCGCCATGAAAGATTATTTTGATGGTATCGCGACCTTTGATCTGGATGAACTGCTAAATCAGGTGCATAAGCTGCCCAAAGACTGGTTCGATCTCGAATTACTCGAGAAGCATCTGACCCCAGAGCAGCGCGAAGAGCTGAAAAAAGCCGGATCGCTGGAAGAGCTGATGAAAATGCTAGAAGAGCGTCTGCGCGAACAGCATAAAAAACATCAGGGTGGTAACAAGATGATTGGTACCGGTGGGACTTCACCCTTTGGTGCTTATGGCGATCATCCTGAAGGCGTGCGTATTGGCGGGCCGGGGCGTAAGCGTTCTGCGGTGAAAGTCTGGGAGCAGCGTCAATACCGCAATCTGGACGATGAGCAGATTTTGGGTAGCCGCCAGATGCAGATGGCATTGCGCCGTTTGCGTAAGTTTGCCCGTCAGGGTGCAGCCGAAGAACTGGATATTGATGGTACGATTCGTGAAACGGCTAAGCAGGGTATTCTGGATGTACAACTGATGCCGGAGCGTCGTAACCGCATCAAAGTTTTAATGCTGTTCGATGTCGGTGGTTCGATGGATGCGCATATTGCCCAGTGTGAAAAGTTGTTCAGTGCTGCGAAAACCGAATTCAAAACCCTGGAATATTTTTATTTCCATAACTGTCTGTATGACTATGTCTGGAAAGACAATATCCGTCGTTCCAGTTCACGCATGAATACCTGGGATTTGTTCAATACCTATGGCCGTGATTACCGCGTGATTGTGGTCGGTGATGCCAGTATGGCACCGTATGAGCTGAATTCTGTCGGTGGTTCTGTTGAATATATGAATGATGAGGCTGGGCAAGTCTGGTTGCAGCGTCTGCGTCAGCATTTTGATAAAACCGCCTGGCTGAATCCTGAAGAAGAAAAATACTGGCATTACACCCATACGATTGGTCTGATCCAGCAAATATTTGAAAATCATATGTTTCCAATGACATTAAAAGGCATTGAAGACATGACTAAATATCTGGCGCGTTAATTCCATTTATCTATAAGTGACTTTAGTTGGAGTTATTAGTGATTTAAAACAAATTATTCTAGTATGAAGTCACTCATTATCTTTTATTTAAAATCTCGGGCATGATTATGACTCATCAAATTAATGGTATTGCCTTACCCAATGAAGAGGGTTTTTTTGGTCAATATGGCGGTCAGTTTATTCCACCCGATCTGAAACAGGCCATGGATGATATTAATGTGGCCTATCAGGAAATTCGTCAGACTGAAGAATTTCAGAATGAATTGAAAGACCTATTTGCTCATTATGTCGGTCGTCCAAGTCCACTATTTCATGCCAAACGTCTTTCTGAACAGCTCGGTGGAGCCCAGATTTATTTGAAACGTGAAGATCTGAACCATACTGGCGCGCACAAGATTAATCATTGCCTAGGTGAAGCACTACTGGCCAAATATATGGGCAAGACCAAAGTCATCGCAGAAACTGGTGCCGGCCAGCATGGTGTTGCTTTGGCAACTGCATGTGCCTTGGTGGGTATTCCGTGTGAAATTCATATGGGGCAGGTGGATATCGAAAAAGAGCATCCAAACGTCGTCAAGATGAAAATTCTGGGTGCCAAGCTGATTTCTGTGACTCGCGGTACAGCCACACTCAAAGATGCAGTCGACAGTGCTTTTGAAGAATATTTGAAAGATCCGAAAAATTACATCTATGCTATCGGTTCGGTGGTTGGACCGCATCCATTTCCGATGATGGTTCGTGATTTTCAGTCGATTATTGGTGATGAAATTAAAGTTCAGGCCAATGAACGTTTTGGTGCAAATCCTGATTATGTCGTTGCCTGTGTCGGTGGGGGTTCCAATGCAGTGGGCGCATTCACTGCATTTTTAAATGAACCAGATGTGAAACTGGTAGGCGTTGAGCCGGCAGGTCATGGTTTAGATACCGATATGCATTCAGCTACTTTGACCTTAGGTAAACCGAGCCAGTTACATGGGATGGCCTGTTATGTGCTTGAAGATGAACAAGGCGAGCCATTGCCAGTGCATTCAATTGCTTCTGGTCTGGATTATCCGGGTGTGGGGCCGCAGCATAGCTTGCTTAAAGATTTGGGTCGGGTTGAGTATACGACTGCAACCGATCAGGAATGTCTGGATGCATTTATGACCTTGTCCCGTGTAGAAGGGATTGTGCCTGCACTAGAAAGTTCGCATGCGGTGGCTTGGGCAATTCGTGAAGCGGGTAAATTGCCAAAAGATACCAAAATTGTGGTGAACTTATCGGGTCGTGGTGATAAAGACTCAGATTACGTCGCAGAAAAATTAGGTCTAAACTGATTTTATTCAGAATGTTCATATAAAAAAATCCCGATACACGTACCGGGATTTTTTATGCATCAGATATAAAACTTTATCTTGATGTCACTTAAGTGATCTTCAAATGCCTTAGAGAAGGCTAGATGATGTTTTAACCTGAGATATATTGCTGTAACTGTTCAATCAATTTACGTTGGTCATCCATGGCGGCCTTGACCAAATCCCCAATTGAAATCAGACCGATCAGTTTTTCATGTTCGACCACGGGTAAGTGGCGTAGGTGGCGTTCAGTCATCAGAGATAAACAGTCTTCTACGCTAGTAGCTGTATTTACGGTAATCACTTTAGAGGTCATGATCTCATTAACAGTGGTGTCGAATGAGGTTCTTTGCATCAGCGCGATTTTACGCGTGTAATCCCGCTCTGACAAAATCCCCACCACATTGTCTTCATGGGTTACCACAAGCGCCCCGATTCCTTTGTCGGCCATCAAGGTGATGGCTTCTAAAACAGTAGAATCTGGACGGATGGTATAAATAGCTTGATGCATTTTTTCACTGAGCACCTGTGCCACATTGGTCATGCTTAATCATCCTTATTGGTTAATTTATTATTAATCCTAGAGTATGTATTCAACCTGAACATCTCTAAGTGTTTAGGTTTTAGTCTTTATAAATAGCATGTTATTTAAGCAATGTGCAGTCTTTGTTGCGAAAAAAACAGATGACGCATCTGTGCAGCAGTCAGTTTGAGTTTGGTTCCATTGGTGTTGAACAGGGCTGGCGTAACATTCAGTCGCGACAGGGTCGGCAATAATGCATTTTCAAAATCTTCAGAATTGATTTTACGCGGGATGTAATCCGGCCAATGCTGCTGGGCATAATTTTTAGCATCCAGCGGATTGAGCCAGAATGGGAAGATGCAGTCTTCCTGGTCACGCATCATCGCCCAGCCTTGGTGATATGCGCCCCATAGCTCGCCACAATTCATCAAAGATTTAAGCATCGTGATCTTTAACAGAAAGTTTTTGCAGATCGGATCAAATTGAATAATTTTTCGTGGTTTCATTAGAATAAAGTGCTATTGGAGTTCAGGCTCTATTCTAGAAACTTTATATGAAATTACTGTTTCAGCTTTGCAAGGATTCGTAAGAAAATATGTATTGATTGCTACTTATTGAAAAAAGGGCATAAAAAAACGCCACCTAGGTGACGTTTCTTTATGCTTGCATGGTGGCCATGTTCTGCCAGTACTGGGCTTTGAGTGAATCTCGTTCTACACGGAAACCTTGATAATAAAGTTCTGCTAAAAAGAGTGCTGCTTTACCATGGCCTGCACGAGCGGCTTCTTCAAGCTGTTTTACCGCATCAGCAAAGTTCATTTGCGATTGAATGGTATTCACGGCATCTGCGTACAGATGTTCCAGATCGTGTTGAGAGAGTTGATGTATCATATAAAAACTCCTTAATTTTAATTATGATTACAGGATAGACTATTTAGTCTAAATACAAATATAAATTAGTATTGTTAAACTAATATTACAAAATAATGGAAAAGTCAACTATTCGATTTTATTTGTTTACTTAAGTTATAGTTTAACTGATTAAACTATACACAACTATAAATATTATTAAGCTACATTGTAAATGGATAGCAAACAATAAGGAGAAGGCCATGATGACAAGAACTTTAGATGGTGTGAAATTTGATATGCCTCCGACTGCAGGTCAAATTATGGAACTTGCCGATTTGCATCGTAAAAAACTCGATCAAGCTATATTCAGTAAATATACCCATCTAGGCGATTATGGGCTGGCACAACGTAAAGAAGTCTACGACTTTACCCGGGCGCTGGACGAAAACCAGCGTGAGCAGTTTTATAAACTCTATAATGGTGAGCTGGTCCGCATTGCAGATGAGGATCGTCTGCATCCGCCTGAAGCAGAAGCCGGTTTAAGTAAATTTGCAATTGCACTGGTATTACTTGTTGTTGCATTGGTGTTGTATTCAACAATTATTACTAGAATAATGAATTAATGCCCAAAATAGCAGGATTCAGCTCTTGTGAATATTCAGTGCGCTGACTTGAACTTATGTAACTGCGACCATACACTACCTCTAACCTGAGGTAGTGTATGTCTATAGATACAGAAAAACTAAGCCAATTTTTCAGCAGAATCAAACTGGAACAGATTTATAACAGTGTGGTTATTTTTATTATTGCGGTCATTCTACTTTTAGCCGCATTTGCTTTATATCGTCCGCTTAGCCTTTCCCAAGTCACCCAGATTCAACAACTGTCTAAACAGCAAAACCTTCCCCAAACCCAAGATATGGCACTCGCCTTGTTAGAGCAGCAGCATATCCGTCGTGGGCAGTACCTTAAATTGATGCAGGCTTATCAGCAGGAATCGCTTCGGGCACGTCAGCTTCCGCCGGTCTCTGTGGAGATGCCTTAGGCATAGGATTTGTTGGTAGGTAATAATTGGCATCCCTTAAATTCTGTTCCAAACGCATTTTCAAAGCATTTTGATCCAGTTCTTTATTGACAACGACCAGGGTTAAGCGATCAGGATGAAAATGCTTTCGCACTGCATTTTGTACATCTGCCGCTGTGATTTTAGCCAAGCGTTCTGGATAACTGGATAAATAATCAGTTTGCTCACTATAAAAACCCATATTGCCTAGCTGGGCATTAATGGTGGCATTACTGCTGTAATTATTAGGAAAAGCACGTAACATGCCTGCTTTGGTTTCTTCCAGATGCTGAGTATCAATAGGTTGACTGACAAAGTTGATAAATGCTTGATGTGCGACCTGAATGCTATCTAGCAGTTGATCCTGACGCGTGGAATACTTAAAGCTGAATACGCCCGGTGCCTGACTAAAGCTCAACGAACTATAAGCGCCATAAGTAAAACCACGTTTCACCCGCAGTTCCTGCATCAATACCGCATTAAATCCGCTACCGCCAAACATGCGATTGGCGACCTCTAAAGCCAGTTTATCTTCAGTAAAGCGGGTTGGGCCTAAATGCCCAAAAGTGACATGCGCCTGAGACGAGTTATAGGGTAGATGTACTACTTCAAAGCCAGATTGAATTTCAGGCTGTGGCAATGTTTCTGCTTTTTGCCCTTGAGGTAAGTTGCCGGCAATTCGTTCAGACAGTTCGAGTGCCTGTTTCGGGCTGAGTTTGCCAGTAAGGGCAATATTCATATTTTGCGCCACCAAAAACTGATCACGAAATTTTTTCAATAATTCTGCATTAATTTTCTTGGTGCTGCCTTGGGTGCCGCTGATTGGTTCTGCATAAGGGTGCTGACCATATAAAGCGCGATAAAAACGGATATCCATCAGTCGGCTTGGGTTTTCCTGCAGCTGTTTTTGTCCCACTTGGGTATTGCTTAAAGCCAGATTAATGCTGGACGGTTTAAATGACGCATTCTTAAGAACCTCCATCAGCATGCTCAATGCGGGTTCCAGTTTTTCCGGGTCTGAAAGCGTACGCAGACGGACCACAAACATGTCCCGATAGGCTTGTACGCTGAATTGTGCTCCGGTTTGGTCAAAAACTTCCGCTACCTGATTGGCGCTATATTTGTCGGTTCCTTCACGCATCAACTTGGCTGCCATATTGGATAGGCCATATAGACCTTTGGTAATTTCCTGATCACGAGCCGAACCGGCATTAAAGGTCAGCTGGATATCTACCATGGGAAGATCCTGCGTTTCAACGAACAGTGTACGTACCTTATAGCGATTGTTCAGGTCATGAATATAAGGCGCCTGAAATTCTCGTTGCTGATTAATATTTTTTAAACTTTGCAGTAAAGGGATAGACTGTAACTGACTGGGGTTGTCATTTTGGTCAGGTTGAGGGTTAAGATAGTTTTCTGCATGGGTAGCCGAGCTAAGACTTAAAGTTGAAATAAGCAAAAATGGACGAAGCTGAAGCATTATAATCCCCGTTGCTGGGTGTTTTGTTCGGGTGAGAGATAAAGCGTGCTGAGATTCTCACGCACAAAATAGGCGTTGGCGACGCGCTGGATATCCTGAACACTGACACTTTCAAAGTGTTTCGGTAATTCATCCATCAGCCGATAACTCAAGCCATTGACCTCTAGATTTCCAATCATTTTGGCTTGTCCGGCACTATCATCCTGGCTATAGATCAAATTGGAAATAAAGCGGGTACTGATACGATCCACTTCCTGTTGGGTCATCGCTGTAGTTTTAAGTAAATCCACTTCATCCTGAATTGCTTGTTGTGCTTCTTGCAAAGAGATGCCCGGCGCAGGTAAGGCAGAAATACCAAACAGGCTGTCGCCGCGATTATAGGGATCATAAGAAACGCTGACAGAGGTCAGAATTTTACGATCACGTACCAATCGGTCTTGCAGGCGCGAAGAAATGCCACTGTCCAAAAGACTGCGAATAATGGTCAAGGCATAAGCATCTTGGGGGTTTTTGGCAGTGCCAAGGGATTTTACATTCCAGGTCATGTACAGATTGGGCACCTGAACATTGCTATTGATCTCCATATGGCGATAACCCAAACGCTCAAACTCCAGTACATCATTGCGTGCTGGGGTTGGACGTGCGGGAATGTCAGCAAAATATTTTTGTACCTGAGCCAAAGCAGCTTCAGATTCTACATTTCCAACAATCACCAGAATGGCATTATTCGGACTGTACCAGTCCCGATACCATTTTTTGACATCATTCAACTGAATATTATTCAGAGTTTTCATGTGTCCAATCACCGGCTGACGGTAGTGGCTGGTCGGATAACTGATCCATTTAAACCGTTCAAAGGCTTGCGCACGCGGATTGTCATCGGTGCGCTGGCGCCGTTCTTCCATGACGACTTTAATTTCTGGCTCGAAGTCCTGCTGTCGAAGTAATAAATTACTCATCCGGTCAGATTCAAGTTCCAGGGCCATAGGAAAATAGGCTTTAGGATAAAGCTGATAATAATTGGTGTAATTGGTGAAGGTAGCCGCATTGATACTGCCGCCATAAATCCGGCTAAGACGGGTAAATTCATCATTCGGTACTTTATGGGTGCCTTTGAACATCATATGTTCAAGCGCATGTGATACCCCCAGAATATTTCCAGATTCATCGCTGCTGCCGACTTTGTACCAGATTTGTGTCATTACCATGGGCGCACGATGGTCTTCCCGAATAATGACTTTTAAACCGTTACTTAAAGTGGTTTCAAAAGTAGTCCGTGACAATTCGCTTCGGGTTTGTGCCTGAACCGAGTTAAAACTCAGGCTAAGCAAGACTGCTGCACCGAGTGGATAAAGCGTCTGTTTGATCATTTGCGAGAAAGAGGAGATAGTCAAAAAGGTGATGAACACTAGATCTCCTGAAATAGGCGTTTGTATTTAGAGTTATTTTTAATAAATGCGTGCATGAAAGCAACCGAGAGCTGTAGCTTTTTGGTATGTTTGTCCAGCATTTGCATTGCTAGCTGCAAAGCAGGCAAGTTATGGTAGAATCTGGGTTTTTAACGCAATGCTTTTCAAGGATTCGGCATGCAACAGCAATCTAATGGGCAAAACAAATTTTTGATTGATGCTGATATCGGAGATGATGATGTCACATTACCGAGCTTACCTGCGGTCAATGTGCCTATCGTAGAAACGCCAAGCGAAACAGCTGTAGTTTCTGCACCTGTCGAAACAGAAACTGAAAATGAAGATTCTGCGGCGAAAGGTGGCTTCTTTAGCCGTATGAAAGTGGGTTTAACCAAAACCCGTAAAAACCTTGCCGATGGGATGGTAAATATCCTGATCGGTGGTAAAGAAATTGATGATGAATTATTAGAAGAAGTCGAAGAGCAGCTTCTGGTGGCCGATATCGGTGTGGAAGCCACCAAGACCATTATCGCTAACCTGACTGAACGTACGGCACGTGGTGATTTGATCTATTCGCATTCACTCTATAAAGCGCTTCAGGAAGAACTGGTGGCTTTATTGGCACCACGGGTAAAACCGCTGCATATTGATCCGAATAAATCGCCTTATGTGATTCTGGTAGTTGGTGTGAATGGTGTCGGTAAAACGACTACCATTGGCAAGTTGGCAAAGCGCCTGCAAGGTGAAGGCAAGACCGTCATGTTGGCAGCAGGCGATACTTTCCGTGCGGCTGCAACTGAACAGCTCCAGATCTGGGGTGAGCGTAATAATATTGCGGTTGTTGCTCAGGGTCATGGTGCTGACTCAGCTTCAGTGATTTTCGATGCTTTTGAAAGTGCGCGTGCCAAAGGTGTGGATGTATTGATTGCAGACACAGCGGGCCGTTTGCATAACAAAGGTCATTTGATGCAGGAATTGACTAAAGTAAAACGTGTAATGCAGAAAATCGATGCCACTGCACCTCATGAAGTGATGTTGGTGGTCGATGCCGGTACTGGTCAGAATGCTATTAATCAGGTCGAGATGTTTGATGAGGCGGTAGGCTTGACGGGCTTAACTATTACCAAACTTGATGGTACTGCCAAAGGTGGGGTACTGTTTAATATTGCCAGTCGTACTCATGTGCCGATTCGCTTTATTGGTGTGGGTGAAAAAATTGATGACTTGCGTCCATTCTCTGCCAAATCTTTTGTTGCTGCATTATTTGAAACTGAAAAATAAATAATGCGCAATGCTTCACACAAACTCCGCCAAGTGCGGATTTTGTTGTTTTTGGCTGGTTTGAGTGTTGTAAAAATCAACAGCAAAACCACCACTAAATCTGCCTATCTTAATAAAGGCCTTATAATTGTAGGGGATTCTCTAAGCTGATTTGGCTTGTTTGTTGTGGGGTAGAAAATGGCATTGCTAAATAAGATTGGTCAGGTATTAACAAGCGATATAACCAAGGATTTTAAATTTTCAAGAAAAAATAAACTGAATGATGATTTAGAACTGACTTTTGTCGATCAATTGAAAAAGCGCCGTAGTATCGATCAACTCGGTAAGCGGGTACATTATAGTCAGGCTTATCTTGGCGAAATCATTCAGGAAGCAGTGCGGAGTTGTCCTTCGGCTTATGATTCTCAAACTACGCGCATTGTGGTGTTATTTGCAGATTCTCATCATCAATTCTGGGAAATTGTGAAACAGGTGCAGCGTCAGTATATGCCGGCACATATTTACGAAGGAATTGAAATCAAGTTGAATCAATGTGCTGCGGCCTATGGCACGGTTTTATTTTATGAAGATCAAGCCGTGATTCAACAATTACAAAAGAAAATGCCATTAAATAGTGAGGATTTTCCAGCATGGTCGGAACAAACTTCCGGTATGGCGCAATTTGCCGTATGGACGACGCTGGCAGATTCTGGCTTAGGGGCATCCTTACAGCACTATAATCCACTGATTGATGAAAGGGTCGCAGAGCATTTTCAGATTGAAAAGAACTGGTTGTTACGCGCACAACTTTGCTTTGGGTCAATTGAACAAACAGTAGCAGAAAAATTACAAAAACCGGATCAGCATCGTTTCAAAGTATTTAATTAAAAGTTTATAGAACACTTTATATGTGACAGCATGGAAGCTGCGGATAAAATCAGATACAAATACGCTACTCAGATCTAAATCTGATTGTTCTATAAATAAAACACATTGTTATCGAAATGCACCTGTCTTGGGTGCTTAAAGCACGTAATATAACTTTATCGATTTTCAAATAACCAAAATATACAGAGGTGGGTTCATGGCATTTTTAGATCAAATCAAACAACGCCGTAGCATTTATTCAATTGGAAAAAATGTAGATCTGGATCAAGCAGAAATTGAGAAAATCATTAAAGATGCGGTGAAGCACAGTCCGTCATCTTTTAACTCGCAAACCTCGCGTGTGGTGATTTTATTTGGTCAATCACATGATACTTTCTGGCATATTGTACGTGAAACTTTACGTGACCTGGTTTCAGCAGATGCATTTGAATCAACTAATAGCAAGATCAATGCTTTTGCTGCGGGTTATGGTACCGCATTGTTTTATGAAGATCAGAATGTGGTGAAGTCGATGCAGGAGCAGTTTGCACTCTATGCCGATAACTTCCCGGTCTGGTCTGAGCATTCTTCCGCTATTGCACAGTTTGCAACCTGGACCGCTTTGGCAGAAAAAAATATCGGTGCTTCATTGCAGCACTACAATCCAATTATTGATGAAGAAGTCGCACAAACTTTCGAGATTCCATCTCACTGGAAGCTTCGCGCTCAACTGGTATTTGGGTCAATTGAAGCACCTGCAGGTGAAAAAACCTTTATGGATGATGCAGAGCGCTTTAAGACTTTTGCATAAATGATTTTAGATTATAAAAAAAGAAGCACTTTGATGCTTCTTTTTTTATGTCTTAGAGTTGGATTTGGATATGATGTGATATCTCTAGCAAATAAATGCTAAAAACACAGGCTGTATCGCTCTAGCTTATGTCATAAGATTGTCATTTAAGCGCGGCATAGTGCAGCTAATTTTTAATAAACAACCAAAAATGAGTAAAGGATATGGGTTTACGTATTGCGGCAACTGCAGCAGTGTTTCTGTTTAGCACACCAGTTTTTTCGGCAGTGACCGTCACAGTACCTGAAGAAATAAAAATTGTTGCCGTAAATGATCAAGAGGTGAACTCGGGTCTATTACGTTCTAATCAGACTTATAGCTTGGATGCAGGTGTAAATGCGATCAGCGTACGCTATAACGAATTTTTCCAGCATTCAGACAATTCACATGACATTTTAAAGTCAGGTGTGGTTACGGTAAAAACACCAAGCCTTAAAGATGGTGAAACTTACCGTTTAGCACTTATTCAGGCGCCTAAAGATTTTGATGCAGCGCAAAAATATAAAGATCAGCCCATTATTGGCCTATATGATGCGAAAAATCAGCTCTTAGTCCAGCAGGCGGGCGCTAAAGATGCAGCGAAACCATGGTTTGGAAATCGCGTGTTGACTAAAAAAGTAGATATGACAACTCAAGCTGCGACACCAGTTAATCAACCTTCAGCTGTATATACTCAGTCAGCAGACCAGAATGATCAGCAGCTGATTCAATTATGGCAGAAAGCTTCTAAAGCTGAACGTCAAAAATTTATGACTTGGCTCGCTGAGCAGACAAATTAAAATATTTTGATGAAGAATCAAAAAGATCACCATTGAGGTGATCTTTTTTTATGAGATGAAGGCTAGAAAATTAACATTTGCTTAAACTTTTCATGCGGAATTAGCTAGAAAAACGCAAAAAAGTGTTAAAAATAGCCTTTTAGATTAAAAAATAAACGTATGATTGGTTTTTTTGAATATTTTTAAGAAAAGTCCTTGCGCTCGTTTTGAAACTGTATAGAATACGCAGCACACCAACGCAATGCATGAAACGAAACGTTAAGTGATTGGGTTGGAGCTTGAAACTGACGAGGTTTTAAGAAGATCATTAAGAGATTATGAAGAACAACTTGTGTGGATTTTTACTGGTTGATTGATCGAAATTATTTTCATTGATTGATGGTAGAAATTACTCGAAGTTTATTTGAGAAATATTT